>NZ_JABXEP010000020.1:0-73961 GCF_013372605.1 Myxococcus sp. AM009 | reverse complement strand
CCGCCCAGCAGCTCCGTCACGTCCAGCCCGCCGCCGAAGCTCGCCTTCGTCAGGCCCGCGGCCAGCGCGAAGGCCACCATCACCAGCAGGTCGCCGATGATGACCAGCGCCATCAGGAACTCCGTGAAGGCGCCGCGCGCGCTCGTCTCCTGGACGATGGCGATGGTGACCGTGGGGGAGAATGACACCACCACCGTGGACAGCAGCGCGCTGACCGCCAGCGCCTGGGGCACCGTCATGCCCGCCAGGAAGGGCAGGAAGGGCTTGAGCGCGAAGGTGGCCCCGAAGCACACCAGAAAGGTGACGCCGCACACGGCCACGCACAGCAAGGCCACGCGCGCGCCCACGCGGCGGATGAGCCCCAGCCGGAGCTCCGTGCCGGCCACCAGCGCGATGAGGCTCACCGCCAGCCCCTTCACCAGCTCCAACCCCTTCACGCCCGCGTTCGGAATGAAGCCCAGCGCATAGGGCCCCACCGCCACGCCCACCAGCAGGTAGCCGGTGAGACGCGGCAGGCCCAGGCCCTTGGCCACCTTGCCCGCGAACAGGCCGCACAGCAGCAGCGCGCCCGCCGCCAGCATCACCGGCGTCCCCGAGTCCGCCCGGAGCACCTGCGCCCGGCTGATGATGGCCAGCAGCGCCATCAACAGCAGCAACCGGATGACGGCCCCCTTCATGCCGCCACCTTGTCGCCGTCAGTCGAGCTCGCGGAGGACATGCCTCGGGGCGGATCCACCACGTACCGGAAGGCCTGGCCCGCCAGCAGCTCGTTGACCACCGCGCCCATCACCACCACGTCCAGCACGCGCGGCGCCAGCACCCCCGGCACGAGCATCCCGTACTCCGCCACCAGGCACAGCGCCAGGCCGCCCTGGGCGATCAGCGCGTAGCCAAGCCGGGGGGGCAGCACCAGCGTCTGCTGCACCAGCCGCCGCGCGAACCGGCCGCCCAGCATCTTCCCCAGGAAGCGCAGGCCCACGAAGGCGGGCATCAGCGCCCAGCCCCAGTAGTCCCGCGCGTGCACCGCACAGCCCACCAGGAACACCAGCACCAGGAACACGGGCCGCTCCACCCGGCCCAGCGCGCGGGCCACCCGCTCCGAGGTGCGGCCGCCCACCACCGCCAGCGTCGCCCCACACGCCACGCCCGCCAGCAGGGGCGACACCCGCAGGTACGCCGCCGCGCCGCTCACCAGCACCACGCCGCCCAACGTCACCGTGGTCAGCTCCGCCAGGTCCTTCAACGCATGCGTGAGGAAGGCCAGCAGCGCCCCACACATGACGCCCAGCAGCAGGGCCAGACACACCAGCCCCAGGCCTTCGCCCACGTTGCTGGCGGCGCCGATCATCAGCGCCAGCGCCAGCACGCCCAGCCCCACCGCGTCATCCAACATGGTGAGCAGCGCCACGCCCAGGCCACGCGCCCGGTCCAGGCGCCCCGTGCGCCACGCGAGCACGGCCGAGTGCCCCGACGACAGGCTGGCCGCCGCCCCCAGCATCGCCGCCGCGCCCACCGCGCCGAGCAGGCCCCGGACGGACGTGAAGATGAGCGGCACCAGCAAGGGCAAGGCCACGAAGAAGAAGGCCGTCCCGGAGTGCGCCAGCGCCGACAGGTACACGGGCCGCGGCAGCAGGCGCAGCAGGCGGGGCTCCAGGTTCAGGCCCAGCAGCACGCCTGCGGTGCCCAGCCCCAGCGCCATCACCGGGCGCAGGGCCTCCAGGTGCCGCTCGGTGAGCACCCCCGCCACGGAGGGCCCCAGGAGAATGCCGAGCAGGACGAAGAGGAAGCCGCTGGCCGCCAGCCTCGCCAGCGCCGGAAAGCGCCCCGGGTCCAGCGCGCGGCTGGAGGCGAGCAGCGACAGCGCCGCGATGGAGAGGAAGACGAGCAGCGCTTGCACAGCCCGTGCTTATAACGACGGGGTGCTTCCCGTCACGACCGGCGATGCGTGGGCGCGGAGATCACCGGCATGGCGACCAGCCGGCCCATGGGTGGGTCGTCCGCGTCCATCTCCAGTTGGACGCGCTGAACCAGCCGCTCCATCTCCTCGGCGGGCAGGCCCGGCAACAGACTCACCAGGATGACGCGGTCGTCATCGGCGCCCAACGCCAGGCTGCGGAGCCCCGCGAACACGGGGACCTCGGCGGACAGCGCCGCCGCCGCGCTCCGAGCCCGCACCACCAGCGGCTCCGGGATACCGAACTCCCGGAGCCGGCGGATGGCCCGCTCGGTTCCTTCCAGCTGTTCGAGGAACGTGATGACCAGGTACACGCGGCCGTCTTAGTCGGTCCGCGAGCCTGACGCCACGCCTCACGACGCTACTCGTTCTGGCCCGGCCCCGCCGGCTCTCCGGACGACGGCGGTGTGGACGGCGCGGCGCCCTCCTGGGGGGGGGCACCTGCCGAGCCCTCCTGCGCCGCCATGGCGGCGCGCGCGGCCCGCTTGCCCTCTTCGATGAGCTTCTTCACCTTCTGCCCACCCTTGCGGCCAATCTCCTCGTAGAAGTTCGGGCCGCGGGTGGCCTTCACGCGGTCGCCACCCTTCTTGCCGATCTCCTCGTAGAACTTGGCGCCGCGCTCGGCCTTCACCGTCTCGCCGCCCTTGCGGCCGATCTCCTCGTAGAAGGAGCGACCGCGCTCGGCCTTCACCGTGGCGCCGCCCTTGCGGCCGATCGTCTCGTAGAACTCGCGACCGCGCTCGTTCCGGACCGTCTCGCCACCCTTCCGACCCGCTTCGGCTACCGTCATGCTGCCCTTGTTGTCCTTGTCCGACATTTGCCTGTCTCCTCTCGTGACTACCCCAGCCCTCGCCTCGGTGCCCCTTGCCTGAAACCTTGGGACGGAAGCGCCCCGATGCAAGCAAGCTCCGTACACCGCCAGCCGTTCACCCCTGGTACGCCATACGAAAACACCTGTGATTTCGTGGGTTTCGCAACGCCTGCCGAGCTTTCAGACCGGGCGGCGGGCTGCCCGGCCGGACGCTTTCATGTTGGAAACACCCCACTGCACATTGCGGATTCCCGAAACCACCTTCACTTTCAGGCCCACGGCGCGGCGGAAGTGGGGCCGCGGGGAGGTACGGCGTGGCGCAGTCGGTGAAGACCTGGCTCCGGGTGTTGGCCCCGATGCTCGTTTCAGTAGGGGGGCTTGTCGCACTCCGGCTGCTCGGGCCGGACTTCGTCGACCAGCAGCGCCTCGCGAGCTGGTTGGAGCCCTTCGGGAAGTGGGCGCCTATTGCATACATCGGCTTCCTTGCCATCCGGCCCGTGACACTGCTTCCGGGTCAGCTGCTGACGGCCGTGGGCGGGATGATGTTTGGCACGCTCGCAGCGACCCTCTATTCACTAACGGGCAGCTTGTTGTCGGGCCTGCTGCTTTTCGCCGCGGCGCGCAAGCTGGGCACGGGGCTGATGAAGCGCCTGGCGGGCAGCAAGTACCCCGCACTGGTGCGGGCGGCGAAGCGGCATGACTTCCTCTTCGCCTTCACCGCCTGCATCAACCCACTCTGCCCCACCGACGTGATGCTGGCGGCGGCGGCGGCGAGCGGCGCGCGGCTGGTGCCCACACTGGCCGGCATCATGATTGGCACCATTCCCGGCACCTTCCTCACGGCGCAGCTCGGCAGCGGTCTGGCCCAGGGCCGCACGACGATGACGGCGGTCGCCGCCGTGGGCCTGGTGGTGTCGCTGGTGCTCGGCGTCTTCATCGGGCGGCGCTTCTACAAGGAGCTCAACCAAGACGCGCCGGAGCCGCACGCGGAGCCGCCGCCGCACGCGCCCGCGCCACGCGCCATCGGTCATTCCAAGGCGGCGGCCAGGCCCGCGGCGCTCTAGGCATGCATGGGGGGCTCCGGGAAGAGCTCCACGCGGCGCTGCACGCGCTCTCCAGGGCCCACGCCCGTGGGCAACGAGACGGCCCGGGCCATCTCCTCGCCGTGTCGCAGCCGCATCCGGATCACCTCCGGCGCGAAGTCCAACATGTCCCCCATGGGCCGTGCGGGCTCGATGACGGTGATGCGGCAGTACCGGTAGGGCACCCCATCCGGCCGCCGCACGGTGAGCCCCGCCTCATAGGCCTGACGGACGATGTCGTTGATGCGCACGAAGGCATCCACGTCATTGAGCAGGATTTCGTTGAGGGTGATGTCGGCCAGGCTGCGCGTGGCCACCTCCAGGAGATTGGCCGGCGGCTTCGCCCGCTCAATCTGGGACGGTGAGCAGACGATGACGACGATCTCCGTCGGGCCGAACTCCAGCGCATCCCCCAGGGGGGTGGCGTTGCGCAGGCCCCCGTCGACCAGGGCCGACTCGCCGACGGGCTCCCAGAGGATGGGCAACGTCGCGCTCTGCCAGATGGCATCCAGGAAGTCCCTGGAGTCACTGGGCACCAGCTCGTAGTTGCCGGAGACCAGCGACACGCGCCCCACGTGGGCGGGCACCCGGAAGCGGTTTCCGGCGAGGTGCCGCTGGATCAGCTCCCGCATGGGCGCGTTGTCGTACAGCCCCAGCTTGCGGAACAGGCCCACGCGAAGGGCCACCAGCGGCCAGGGCAGCTTCCGGTAGAGGTCCGCCTCGCGGAGGTTCAACCAGATGTCATTCAGCGCCCGGTAGGCGTGCTGGGCCAGCAGCGCGGCGTTCAGGGCGCCCACCGACACGCCGAAGATGCGCTCCCAGCGGAAGCCATGGACCTCCCGGAGGACGCGCTCGGCGCCGACCTGGAAGGCTCCCTTGGCGCCACCGCCGGACAGTACGAGTGTTGCGGGACGATCCTTCATGGCACGCCTCCTGGGAAATGGATCTGGCGCAGATGGATAGGCGCGTGCCAGCGCGGCAGGAATCACCCCAGGGCGTGGGCCCCTGTCCACCGGACCTCGGTGCCGTGGGGCGCCTCGGACGGCAACTTCCATGCACCACCAGCCGGAAGGCTCTCTAGGATGGGCGGATTCACCCCTCTGGAGCCTCGATGATCCGCTTGCCTGGCTGTTGTGTGGTGGCGCTGCTGTTCGCGTTCCTGCCGTCCGCGGTGCTGGCCCAGCAACCCACCGCCGACGCGGCCACCCATGACGCCCTGCGCGTCCTCAAGCAGGAGATGGAAGACGCCCTCAATGCCCAGGACATCGACCGGCTGCTGAGCCACCTGCACCCGGAGGTCGCCTTCACCACGATGAACAACGACGTGCGCGTGGGGAAGGAGTCCATCCGCGCGTACTACGACGAGATGATGCGCGGGCCGAATCGCGTCGTGGAGCGCATCCAGGCGAAGTTCGAGGTGGACGACCTGACCCGCCTGTACGGAGACACCGGCATCGCGCGCGGCTCGTCGCGGGACCACTACGTCCTCACGGACGGCACGGACATCGTCATCGACGGACGGTGGACCTGCACCCTGGTCCGGGAGGGCGACCGCTGGCGCATCGCCGCGTTCCACTACTCCACCAACGTCTTCGACAATCCCCTCCTCACGCGGGTGAAGCACCTCGCGCTCGCCGGAGTGACGGTCATCGGACTGGGCGCGCTCGTGGCGGGCGCCGTCATGGGCCGGAGGCTGCGGCGCAGGCCAGCGGCTCACGCGCCCTGAAGCTGGCGGGCTGTCACGTCGGCCAGGAAGGGATGGCGCCGGGGCAGGCGCTTGCGCCAGAAGGACTCGATGGAGCGGTGGAACAGGCGCAGCAGCGCCAGCCCCGGACGGCCCTCCAGCGCCGCCAACTGTCCGGCTGAGTCCTCCAACAACGCCCGAGCCCGGACGTACTCCGCCGTCATCCACGCGCGGCCCGCCTCCGTGCCCAGCAGCGCGTCGAGGCGCGTCGGGTCCGCGCCCTCGCCACGGACGGCCGCCGCGACCCCTTCCGGAACATTGTAGAGCCCCTGGGCCAGGTCCTCCCGCAAGTCCCTCATCACCGAGCACCAGCCGAAGGCCTCCATCAGCGCGGGCGCGTCCTCGGCCCGGACGCCCGCCCCGGCGACGTGCAGCATCAGGTCCACCGACAAGCGGAACGTGTCGTGCTGCTGCGCGCGGAGGGCCTCCGCGCTCCACCACTGTCCGTCCTTCACCCGCTCCCGGTCCTTGCGCATCGTCCGCACCAGCGCGAAGACCTGGGCGCGCGCCGCGTCGTCGCCCAGCCGCTCCAGCAGCACGCGCCCCAGCGTGGCCGCCGTCCCCGGGTCCTCCCCTCGCCCGGACTCCAGCTCCAGGAGGAGCGCGTCCACCCAGTCGAGCGGCTCTCCGTCCACCGCGCGGTCCCCATCCAGCACGTCGTCCACCAACTGGAGGAAGCAGAAGCCCACCCGCGCCACCCGTGCCTCGCGCCACCACCGGCTCAGCGTGTAGCGGTAGAGCACCAGGGCAATCAGTCCGTAGCGCAGGTGACGCCGCGCGAAGCGGTAGGACTCCCGGGCGCACAGGGCCTCGACTCGCAGCGACTCCAGGAACGCCGCGCGGCGCGACCAGGGCGCCACCCACCGCCAGGTGCCCCAGGCCAGCAACGCCCCCGCCACCACGTCCACCAGGTGGTGCTCGTGGATGAGCAACGTCGACGCCGCGATGGCCAGCGCCCACAGGCCGAACACGGCCCGCCCCAGCACGCCGGCCCGCTCCGCGTAGGCCAGGGCCGCCGTACATGCGAAGGCGACGTGGAGGGACGGGAGGTAGTTCCGCTCCAGGTTGAGCGTGTCCGCCAGTTGGAAGACCCCCGCCCAGCTCCCTTCCACGGCGCGCGGCGGCCAGGCCACCTCCACCGGGAAGAGCAGGAAGCACACGGCCGCGAGCGCGGTCTCCACGCACAGCGCCAACGCGAAGGGCACCATGTCCCGCCACGTCCGGAAGACGAACAGGGACAGCAGGAGCAGCACGTCCATGCTGACGTAGACCAGCGCCCAGGACGGAATGAAGGGGATGTGGCGCTCGAAGGGCAGCTCCACCCGGAGGCCCTCGGTGTAGAAGCCCGTGAGCCAGCTCGCGCCGCCGTAGACAGCGACGAAGAACAGGGCGAAGCCCGTGGCCATGGCGGCCGTGAGGGCCCGCTCTTCCCTGCGGGGCCAGCCGAACAACGCGGGACGCGGGCTCATCGGTCCTCCGCGGCGGCGGGCAGCGGCCGGGGGCCCCGCCACATGGACAGCCAGATGCGCAGGAAGGACGGCCGCGTCACCTCCGGGTCCACGTAGCGGCCCAGGTAGAGCCAGGGCACATGCGGGTGCCGGTGGTGGGCCCGGTGATGGTGGTAGTTGAGGAATAGCCAGCGCACCGGGGCGGCCACGCGCAAATCCCACGCGCCGTCACGGACGTGCAGCGGAGACCACGCATGGTCCGCGTACTGGAGCGCGCTCCAGTTGACGGCGAAGGCGGCGTAGCAGAGCCCCCACCCCGCCGCGGATACATCGAGCGCCACCACGAGGCCCACCTGCACGCAGGCCGCCAGCAGCACCTCCGCGCGGATGGCGCGTCCAGGCGCTGCCTCCAGACGCCCGAGGTACGCGTCCGCGCCCGTCTGCTCGCCGTACCGGGTGCCCGTGCCGCGCAGCCGGTGCAACAGCCCGGGGACGAGCGCGAAGGCCACCGCTCCCACCGGGACGAACAGCCAGTAGAGGCCGGTGAGGATGGAGTACCACTGCGCCCGCTTCAGGAAGCGGTTGTCTCCGGGCCGGAAGTAATCGAACTGCTCCAGGTGCGTCCGGTTGTGGCGGTGGTGGTTCAGGTGGAAGGCGCGCTGCATCGTGAAGGACGTGGGGAAGAACGCCGCGGCCACCCGGCCCAGCGTGTCATTCACCCGCCGCACGGGGTGCAGCACGCCGTGCGTGGCCTCGTGCAGCAGTGAGAACACGGTGTTGTTCACGAAGGAGAAGACGCCCGCGGCCAGGAGCTGGACGGCGAGCCGCTCCGCGTGGGACGCCAGCCACAAGCACCCGGCGCAGGCCGCCATGGCGCAGACCAGGAGGACGGCGTTGAGCGCGGCCGGAATCGGGGTTGCCTCACCCTCACCCGCGGTCGTCATCGGGCGCCTCCGGCAGGCCGTCGGTGAAGTCGAGCACCTGGCGCAGCACCGGGTCCTCCGCCGCCCCCGCCCGGTTGAGGCGCATCCCGTCGAGCACGGACAGGTCGCGCCGCAGGAACGACGTGAACAGCCACCGCGACACCTGGAGCGCCAGCCAGTCCAGCCCCGGGAGCCGGCTGCGGCGCGCGGCGAAGGCGAGCCGGATGAACACCCCCTGCTCGCTCTGATGGAGGCCGGCGAGCAACGCGCTGCGCGTGCGCCCCAGGTCGCTCTCCACGGACAGGAGCGTGCCGCCGTGCAGCGTGAGCGTGACGCCGATGCGATTGCCGGACAGCCACTTCATCACCCGGTCACTCAGCCCGGTTCCCGTGACGCGGGACGTGTAGCGAACGCGCAAGGTGAACGGGTCCGGCCGCTCCACCACCGGGGCGTCCCGCAGCTCGCGATGGTGCACCGTGCGCAGGTGCTCCAAATCGAAGGCATTGGCCACCACGGGCAGCCAGTCACAACGGATCGCGAAGCGAGCCGACGTGCCCCAGCGCAGCGCCCCGCTGCCCACCTCCGGCGGAGGAAAGAGCACCACCGGACCATTGAAGACCAGGATGGCGCCGTACCGCTCCACCACGGGGAACGCCCGCTGCGCCGTCTTTCCCGGGCAGGCGCCACTGCCGTCGAACCGCCAGTGGTGGAGCGGACAACGCAGCGAATCCCCCACCACGGTGCCACCGCCCAGGTGCGCGCCCATGTGGGGACAATGGGCGGCGAGCGCGTGCACCGCGCCGCTCCGTCCCCGGAAGAGGACCAGCTCCCGCGCGCCCGTGCTCCAGCGCATCACCTGTCCGGGCCGGAGCGCCTCGGAGGGGCACACGAGGTGCCACGCGCGCAGGCGGCGCAGTTCGGGGCGACGCACAGGCTCTGGCCGCGAGGCGATCTTCACCACCATGTTGGGAATCTAGTCCAACGGATGATGGGGCTGAAGGACGGACAAGGACGTTGCGTCCGGACTTTGCCATGGGTGAAGCACGCACGGCCCACGGGTCAACCACGCGGACACCCTATGTTTCTCATGTGAATACGAATAGAGAGCCACGCATGCACCGTAATGGTGAAACGCGGTCTCAAGGTGGCGTGGGACGTCAGGCAGGTGCCTACCTGGTGTTGTTGCTGTACTGGACGCAGCTCCTCGCGAGCTGCGGGCCCGTGGGTACTTTCCGCGCCGAAGAAGATGAGGCACGGGGACAGCGAAAGCTGGCGCTGACCATCCAGCCCCAGGACACCAGCCCATTGGAGGTCCCCGCGGACACGTTGGTACCGAGTCCCTCGGGGCCCTCCACCGCGACGACGCCCTACGTCGCCGACGTGACGAGCGATGGCGCGGCCTCCGTGTCCATCCCACTCTGGACGCCAGACGGGCGCGCGGGAATCCAGCCCCGCTTGGCATTGACGTACAACAGCCGAGGCCCGGATGGCCCGCTGGGTGTAGGCTTCAACCTGGTGGGCCTGTCCCAGGTGACGCACTGCCCTCGGACGCTCGTGCAAGATGGCGCCGCCGAAGCCGTGGACTTCAGTGCTCATTGGAGCGACGCGCTCTACTGCCTGGATGGAGAGCGCCTCGTCGTCGTCGCTGCGTCCAATGGAGAGGGCTTCCCCGAGTTCCGCACTGAGCGGGAGTCCTACGCCAAGATTGTCATCACGCGGCAAGATGCCCAGGGGCGACCACGAACCTTCCGCGTGTATACCCGCGAGGGTCGTATCCTGACTTTCGGCGAGACGGCCACACGCACGGATGGCCTGCTGGTCGCGAGCACGGGAGGCCCCATGACCTGGGCGCAGACCGTGGTGGAAGACCGGGCCGGCAATCAACTGGAGGTCTTTTACGAGGGAGCGCCCAACACCGCAGGAGCGGGCGCATGGTTCCGGCCAGACCGGATTCTCTACACCGGCTTCGTCGCTCCCATTGGCAGCGGAGAGACGGACGCCCCTGCGCGGCGCTCGGTGAAGTTCCGCTACGAGACACGGCCCGACGTGTTCGTGGGGTTCACCGCGGGAGAGAAGCTGCGCCGTGACTTCCGCCTCTCTGGCCTCGAAATGCGAGGCCCCGACGCGAGCGGCGCGGACGTCCTGCTGCGCTCCTATACCCTCCGCTACGACAACCAGAGCGTCAGCAAGCGAAGCCTTCTGCGTGAAGTCCAGGAGTGTGATGGTCTCGGCACCTGCAAGCTCCCTGTCCAGTTCGACTGGGAAAAGGGCTCCTGGGAGTTCGAGGAGAAGGACGCCGGCAACATCCAGGAAACGCTCACGGGCGGAGGGCTACATGCCTTCGGCCTGGGGGCCGGACGCTTCGGGATCGGGTATCTGTTCCAGTCCGTCCACGTGTGGACCGAGAAGTGTGGAAAAGGCCAGCCATCGCCTTGCTACCTGCGTTTCCCGCCCGAGCAAAACCAGCCATTCGATCGCGCCCACTGGCAAGACGTTTTCAAGCTTCACGTTCTGAAAGACCCGTCCGTCGATCAATGGGAGGTCAGGAGCCCCTATGCGGACTCCACCTGGGACTCCATCACTTGCGATCCTCGACCGGCCCTGCGCCCTGTGGTGGTCGACTGGAACGGATTTGGGAAGTCCAGCCTTGCGGCCCATTCATGCCGCGTGGGCGAGTTCACAACGGACACTGGCATCGACATCCTGGAGTCCGAATACGGATACCGACACGACAACCAGTACGACTCCGTTTGGGGGAGCTCACGTAGCGTCTACTGGTTGGACATGGATGGCGATGGCTTCAACGACATGGCCTACATCGGCTCCCCCCCCTCCGTTAACTCCTCGGACCGGGTAGGTGTCCGCCTGCATTTTGGGAGTGTGCGGCTGCAGACCGCCTCGCGCGTCTTCGAGCGAACGGACCAGGGCATCCGGGCCGTCGACCTCGAGGGTGCCGGGCGCATGAGCCTGGTGGGACCGACTGAGTCCGATCCCACCTACCTGTCTTCTGTGAGCGCGATTCAGGGACAAAGCTCGCTTGTTGAGCTGCCGACACGCTTCAAGCGCCCCTTCTGGCTCGGCACTCAGTACGAACCGCCAAGCCACAGCCTTTTCGACTTCCTGGACGTCAATGGGGACGGACTGGCGGACGCGGTTGCCATGGGCAACACCGGAACCACGTACCTGTCCCGAATGGAAGTGCAACTCAACGACGGTATGCGCGGCTTCGCCGACGACACTGTCTTGCAGCGCACCCCTATCGCCGATCCCTACCTCGATAAACGGACGGGTGACTTCGACGGAGACGGGCGCACAGACATCCTGCTCGTGATGCTGGACAGGTCCGTGCGCATCCTCCTCGCGGGACCGCAAGGAGCGTTTTCGGGCTTCAAGAACCTTCCGATTACGTCGGGCGACTCGCTGAAGTGGGTGCAGGTCGTGGACGTCAACGGAGACGGTCTGCTCGACATCACGCGCCGGGTGGGCAACCGGTTGAAAGTCTTCGTGCGCAAGCACGCGACGGACGTGATCACCCACGTCCATGCGGGGACCCAGCGCCCGAACGGAACGGTCGCCGCGGGCCTCCATCACCGGTTCGACTACGCATACCTCTCGGACAAGTGCGACCCCGCGGTGACGAACTGCGATCCTCGGGTTTCGTCCCGCGTCTATACGAGCACGGTCATGGATGACGCGCTGGTGCGACAGGCTCCCGAGACGATGCGGGTCGTCCGCCGACTCAGTGTCAATGACAACGATGATCCGCACGGCAGTTGGACCTACGCCTACAAGGATGGCCGCTACCACGTCCGAGGGCATGGCTGGCTGGGGTTCTCCGAGCGCTCCCGGTTGGATGAGCGCACAGGCGAATTCACGACGACGACCTTCGACAACACGAGCTACCCCCTGTGCGCCATGCCCCTCTATGGGTGCCTTCCGGGACTGGCGCATCAGCCCATCCGCGAAGTGACGCTCACCCCGGTTCATGTGGAGACCGGGCTGCAGGAGCATCAACGTCGCACCGTGGAGTGGAAGCACCAGGTGTCGCCGCTCACTCCCGGCCGCTACCAGCGCTACGTCAACGTCGTTTCCGAGAGGCTGGAGCTGGTCAAGCAGGGGCAATCCATCACGCCCCTGGGGGAGACAGAGCGCGTCACGTCCCTCGACCAGTACGGGATCACCGTCTTCAGCGCCCTGCGCATGCGGGATGCAGACAGCACAGAGGAGGTCTCTACCCTGACGACGGGCGTCACATTTGACGCTACGCAGTGGATGCCCACCGGCGCCTGGACGTCGACGGAGAGCTGGGCGAAGTGTGGCCCCACCGCTCCCGAGACAGGTTGCGGCGGAGGAGACCCCGCTTGGGCGAAGGTGACGCGTATCACCTTCGACAGCCAGGGACGCGTGTCTCTCCTTGAGCGCGAGCCTGGCAGCCAGGGCGCGGCGGTGGCACCAAACGTCAGCGACCTCTATTTGAAGACGACCCTCACCTGGGGCGAGAAAGGCTTGTTGACCACGGTGACGCAGGAAGGTGGAGGCGAGTCACGAGTGGAGTCCACCGCCTATGACACGGTGGATCAAGTCTATCCGCGCCACACGGTGGACGCGGTCGGGGGTGTGTCTCGCTTTGCCTTCCATCCGGGCATGGGGGTGTTGGCACAGGCCGCGGACCCGAACGGCGTCCGCACACGATACCAGTACGACGGCTTTGGCCGGGTGCGGACGTTGGTGCCCTCCTACAAGGCTCCGGCGGAGGTCTGCAACCGGACCGCCGTCCAGACCCACTACGAGTGGGAGGGGAGCTTGCCCCGGGTACGCACCTGGGTGGTCAACCGGGACAATGCTCCTGGGCTCGCGTGTGACAGGCCCGACAGCCTGCCCGGAGAGATGTTGACGTCGACCGTCACTCGCTTGGATGGACTGGGACGCCCCACGCGGACCTCGACCCTGGACTCGACCCTGGTCCAGACCTACGAAGACTTCCAGTACGACGCGTACGGCAATCTGGCGGCGTACTACCTGCCCAGAGCGCAGGCGGAGATTCCCGAGTCCGCGCCAGCGCTCGTCTCCAGCAAGCAAGACAACTTGCGGCGACGCCTCTCCCAGGAACTCCCGGACCAGAGCACCACGACAGCGTTGTACCCGGTGGCTCCTTACCGGCTGTCTACGGTGGTGACGGATGCAGACGGGCGAAAGACACAGCGCACCGTCGACCACCGAGGAGTGCTGGTGGAGAGCCGGGATGGCGTGGGCACCTCGTCCGAGGTCACCACGACATACCAGTACGGAGCGTTCAGCCGGCTCGTGGGAATCACGGACGCGACGGGTGCCACCATCACCACCGCGTTCAACAAACTGGGGCAGCCCGTGCGCACCCAGGACCCCAATGCCGGTGTGCGGCTGAGGGCCTTCAACGCCTTCGGTGAGCTCAAGTGGGAAGCGGATGGAGAGGACACTGACGCGGCTCGCCACGTCACGACGCTCACCCGGGACGCCCTGGGCCGCGTGACACAATCCCTGACCATGAAGGGGAGTTCCGTCCAGGAGCGGGCGACGTTCGTCTGGGACGCGTCCTCACATGGCTTCGGGAGTCTGGCCAGCACCACGACGGAGGTGGCGGGCTCCCCCACCGTCAGCACGGTCTATTCCTACGATGCCGTGGGCCGCCAGTCCACGCTGGCGCAGCAGGTGGGCACCGGGGAGATTCTGACGCTCACCCAGACCTTCGACGGCCGTGGGCGACTGGACACCCTGTCCTATCCACCCACGAGCGATGGGCGACAGTTCAAGGTCAAGTATGCCTATACGCCCCGCGGTGAGTTGCTCTCGGTCAAGAACGCGGACTCGAACCAGGTCTATTGGACAGCGCTCGAGCGCAATGTCCAACGGCAGGTGACGCGTGAGCGCTTCGGAGACCAGGTCATCCGCACGCGGCGCTATGACGTGGTGGGACAGCTGCGCTACCTGGACGCCACGAGTGGCGGCACCAGCGTCCAGCGACTCATCTACGAGTATTCGAAGGGCGGGAATCTCCAGGCGCGTCATGACCACGTGCAGCAGTCGACCGAGCAGTTCACCTACGACGCGTTGGATCGGCTCGATAGCTGGACGCTGTACCAGCAGTACAGCCACTGTGTGTCGTCCACGACGCTCTTCGCCTACGACACAGTGGGCAACCTCCTGGAACGGGATGTCGTCTGGGGGAGCGGGACCTCCGCCAGCTATTTCTACAGCGAGCCCGGCGCCTCGGGAGGTCCTCATGCCGTGAAGCGGGCCACCTGGGGCGGGACCCAGCAGACGTTCGACTACGACCGACGAGGCAATCAGACGGTCACTCGGAACGCGCAGACGGGTGCGGTGGTTCGCACAGCCGAGTTCACGCTGTCGAACCTCCCCTCCCTCATCACGGAGGGGGGCATGGACGTGCGCATGGCCTATGACGGCACGGGCGCACGCGCACTCAAGCGGACCACCCAGGGAGGCGCCACCCACGAGGTCATCTATCTGCAAGGGCTGTATCAGCGCCGAGACGGGATGACGCATGTCTACGTGGTGCCGGGCGCGGAGGGACTCGTCGCGGAGGTGCAGTGGACGGACAACATCTCGGCGGAGCAGGTCCGCTACTTCCTGATGGACCGCCTGGGCAGCCCGGACACGGTGGTCGGCTCAGCGGGCGAAGTGTTGGAGCGCCACAAGTATGATCCGTTCGGACAACGCCGCAGCAGCGTCAACCTGACGCAGGACGCAGTGGCCCCGTTGTCCGGAGGTCGTGTCGGCTACACAGGGCATGAGCTCGATGACGAGTTGGGGCTCGTGTACATGCGGGGCCGGATGTACGACCCGCGCCTGGGCCGGTTCCTGAGCCCGGATCCCGTGATCGCGGGCGTGGGCTCGAGCCAAGCGTTCAACGCGTACTCCTACGTAGTCAACAACCCGATGAAGTACACGGACCCGACGGGCTTCTATCCCCAGTCCGTGTCGTCGACGTACAGCGCGTCGACCACCGGGTTGGGCGTGGGGTTCGGGATGGCTGCCGGGTTCCTCCCGTGGGCGCTCTCTAAGGTTCTGGGGCTGGGTGCCAGTTCGTCGATGCGCATGCGGACCGATGACGCCACTGTCTCCCCACTGCGGCACATTGACGATGGGGGCGGCAGCGTAGGCACGCAGGTCAGCGAGAGCACGACGCCCCTGTGGCAATGGGGATCCGCGGCCGAAGTCGCCAATGCGTGGTACAGCGGCCCTCGCAGCGACTACCACTCGTGGCTCGCAAACGAGATTCAACCCGGCGCCTCGACTTGGGACTACGCGATCTTGGCGGTGACGACCCTGTCGGTGGAACTGGGCGCTCAGTCCATGGGTAGTCTTTACTTCGGCGAGGGCATCGCGGAGGGGTCCGTCGCAGGATTCGAAGACGATGTATTCCGGGCTCTGGGACTGGCGCTCCCGCTCGCCCGGGGGGCGAAGGCGATGCACCCCGCAAGAGCCCCCGCGCCCAAGGTGATTTACAACGCGGCCCAAACTGCCGTTGCTGCGGAAGCTGGAGCCGCAAAGGGCGGAGGAGCCTGGAAAAACATTAGCCGAGGGATTCAGATTCGAAAGCTCGGCGGCCTATGGGTAAAACGCGTGAATCCCAATGCTAATCCAACACTGCAGGCTTGGGGGCGGCATTCTCTCGCGAACCAGTTCCGTGCGCTTGATGCCCTCGACGATCTCGCAACTCCACATTCGTTCCGCAATGGAATGCTCCTGATGCAGGACGTCGGGCCGACAGCATCCTTTGGGCGGACCTGGCTCAATGCTTACATACAGGGCAGCCGTCGCATCGGATGGGTCAATGATCTTAAGCCTGCGAACATGGGGGCCAACGGTAGGATCTTCGATCCCGCCCTAGATTTGGTGGACAAGAGCATTTTGTTTGGCGGCGGGGCAACTTCAATCGGAGGATCCCTATACGGGGTGGGGTTCTTCGAAGGTGTGTGGTGATGCTCATATTTGGCTCAATCGTCGCAGCGCTTACCGGCTTCGTCCTGTGGTTCACGTGGAACCGTGGACTACTTGGTAAGCTTGTGGCTGTGATTCTTTTCTGCGGAGGCTTGACCACCCTAGTTGCGTCACTCTTGGTCAAGGGCCTGTGATGACCAAGTGTTCGAAGGAGGAGGCACAGCCTTCACCGTGAGCGCTCACCGGCACAAATCGCAGTTGCGAGCTGAGGGGTTCTCGGAAAGGGCGACAGCGAGGGCGTTTTGGAAGGCTGTGCCGGTGCGCGTACAGAGTGGTCGTCAGGAGGTCGCGGGCGCTGTGGCGTTGCAGGTCAAGCGCCGTGACATGAGTCGATGTTCAAGAACGAGGTCCGTCGTGCATCGTGAGTCGAAGTCAGGGATGTTGGGCGGTGCCCTGTGGTGCCTCTTCACGCTGGTGGCATTTCCAGTTCACGCCATCTGTCCGGATCCTCCGCCACCGCCCACGACGTGCATCAACGCGAAGGGTTGCTACGGGATGACGGAGTGCGACGACTACCCGAGGTGCGGCTCGTTCTCGGGGGTCTCGAATGTCGCGTGCACGGTCTGCGGCGATCAGGGCCATGTCCGGTGTGATTGGGAGGGCAACCTCATCGCGGGCTCGTGCTCAGCCTACGGCGAGGAGAAATGCGACGCTTGTGACAACGACGGTGACTCCTTGATTGACGAGGGGCCCGACGGCGGCGTGCTGACGGGCGGCGCCTGCGACCCGCTCTCCAATGGATGTACGGGGACGCGCACGTGCAGCGCGGGCCAGTTCCAGTGCGTCATCCCCTCCGGCACGCGGAGACACTGTGACGAACCGAAATATGGCTGTGAGAACGCCACCGCCGCCTGTCAGCCCGACGGGACGCATGGCCCCTGCCGGCCGGCGACGACTACCCAGGAGAAGTGCAACGGCTGTGACGACAACTGGGACGGCTTCGTCGACAACCTGCCCGGCCAGGGAGCGGGGACCCTGACGCAGGAGTGCCGGACCACGGCAGGCACGTGCGCGGGCTCGGTGCAGGCCTGCATCGTCCAGGACAGCATCAGCATGTGGGGCCAATGTGTCGCGCCCACAGAGTCCTGCAATGGGCTGGATGATGACTGTGACGGGAACATCGACGAAGGGGACGTCTGTGCCCTGTATTGCACGTGCACCCCGACCACCTGTGCATCCCAGGGGAAGACCTGTGGCTCTGTCCCAGACGGATGCGGCGGCACGCTGAGCTGCGGCACCTGCCCGGCGGGCCAAGCCTGCGGCGCTGCCAATACCTGCGACACGGTGACCTGTCCGCCGTCTCAGTACCTGTGCTGTGACCAGCTGACGTGCAGCCCCCAGAAGGGCTGCCCGGAGATGGCCTGTGGGCCAGGAGGCGGTGGCGACGAAGGCTCCAGTTCCGAGCCCCTTCCTTAGGTTCGGTGCAAGCAGGGCCGTCACCGGCCGAGGGCGGCACGCCTCGCCATCACCGGAGGTGGCAAGGGCTCGGCCCGCACTGCCTTCATCGAGACACTTTGCGTGTCTCCGGATGCGGGAAGCCTCAGGCGATGTCCATCATTGAGGGTGAGGACTCCCGATGACGAGCGTTGCGGGCATCATCCGTCGACATCAAGAGGAGATCATCCGGCAATGGTCCGAGCAGGCAGCTCGGGCCGCGTCCGCCCGAGGGCTGGACGCGCCCGAGTTCAAGAACATCATGCCTATCTACCTGGCCTCGCTCGCTGACGAGGAAGGTGCGCCCGGTGCGCTTGCCCACGCGCAGCGGGAGCACGTGGAGACGCATGTGGCCGCCCGCCTCCGGCAGGGCTTCAATGTGGCGGAGGTCGTCGAGGAGTTCGCCATCCTGGGACGGTGCATCGCCAGCATGTGGGCGACCGCTGCGCCTGAAGCCCGTCCCAGCGTCCTTGACGTCGAGCGGCTCTTCACCGAGCTGTATGCCGCTTCGACCGCCGTGTCGGAGCTCTTCAGCCGTCACCTGTTGGAGGACGAGCAGACGGAGAAGCGTTACCTGCGGCTGCTCCAGAAGGTGGCAAGTGAGGCGCTCGTCGACGGGGATGCGGCATCCCTGCGTGACCACTTGAAGGGGGTCCTCTATTTGATCATCGAGGCGATGGGCGCCCAGAGTGGTGCCGTGCTCCTGTATGAGGCCGAGGGGGAGCAGCTCGTCACCGCGGCCGCCGCGGGATTGGCGAGCGAGCAGCTCGCGCACTACGCGGCATCCATGAGTCCTGCGTCCTTTCCCGGCAGCGTCGCCGCCGCGGGCGAGGAGACCAGCTCGGTCCTGGATGCCGAGACGACGTCGCTCGAGGTGAGCCCGCCGCTGCGTCAGAGCGGACTTCGTTCGCTGCTCGGGGTTCGACTTCCTCCCCACCGCGCGCTGGTGGGCATCATGTATGTCGGCCTTGCCGAGGTCCGGGAATTCACCGCCCGGGAAAAGGCGCGGCTCCTGTCGCTGGGACAACAACTGAGCGTCCACCTGGACAACGCCAAGCTGTACGCGAATCTGCGCGAGAAGATCGAAGCGCTGCAGACCGAGCGCTCGCTACGCGAGCACTTCGTCTCCGTGCTCGCCCATGACCTTCGCGGACCGCTGTCGGCGGCGAAGTCGGGGGCTCAGCTCCTCATGCGGCATCCCGAGCGGCTGGACCAACGACGCGACCTGGCGCTGCGCATCGACCGCAACATTGAACGCACCGACCAGATGGTGCGGGACCTGCTCGACGCGAACCGCATCCAAGGGGGCCAGCGGCTCCCGCTACGCCTCGACATGTGCGACCTGGGCGGTGTCGCCCAGGAAGTGGTCGAAGAGCTGAGCGCGCTCCATGGGGACCGCTTCGTGCTCCAGGCGGAGGAGCGCGTCCGGGGAATCTGGAGCGCGGAGGAGCTCCGCCGCGCCCTCTGGAACCTGGGCAGCAACGCCATCAAATACGGGTCCGCCACGGAGCCCATCACCTTCACCGTCACACGGGCCGGCGACCTGGCGCGAGCGTCTGTCCACAACCAAGGCCCCGTCATCGCGCCCGCGGACCAGGAACAGATCTTCAAGCCCTTCACCCGGACCCATTCCGCGAACAAGGGCCCTTCGAAAGGTTGGGGGCTTGGACTGACGCTCGTCTTGGGGTGTGCGCAAGCACATGGAGGAACAGTCTCCGTCCAGAGTGACGTCGAGACCGGAACGACCTTCACGCTGGAGCTGCCGCTGGACGCCCGCCGCTACCAACCTCGCGACCCGTGAGCCGGGACATCCGCCCGTCCAGCGGCCTGGGCAGCCCCCGCAGACTGGTGGACACTTCGAAGTCGGCTGACCGGCGGGAGTGTCCACCACTGGCTCTCAGGTGGAGCGTGCAAGGAAGAAGCCTGGAGGCAGGCACCCGGCAATGGCCTGCTGGGCGCCGGTCATGGCCCTGAGCATCGCCTTCTTCGTTCCCTTCATCGTCGCGGCATTGGCCGTCCCCATCACCCGGCTGTTCAAGTCCTGGGCGGGCTGGGTGCTCGCCCTGTGTCCGGCGGGGCTGGCGGTGTGGTTCGGCGCACAGGTCCCCGCCGGGGTCCGCGGTGAGGTGCCCTCGCTGACGCTGTCGTGGATGCCCGATTTGGGCATCGACTTCGCGCTGCGACTGGACGGCCTGTCCCTGCTGATGGCGCTGCTCATCACGGGCCTGGGCACGCTCGTGGTCATCTACGCGGGGCGCTACCTGGTCCACCACGAGGTGCTGGGCCGCTTCTACGGCTGGCTCCTGCTGTTCATGGCCGGGATGCTGGGCATCGTCCTCGCCGACAACACGCTCCTGCTCTTCATCTGCTGGGAGGTGACGACCTTCAGCTCGTTCATCCTCATCGGCTTCGAGCACAAGGAGGACGCCGCCCGCGAGTCCGCGCAGCGGGCCTTGCTCATCACCGCGCTGGGCGGCCAGTCCCTGCTGGTGGGCCTGCTCCTGCTGGGCGACCTGGTGGGCACGTTGTCCATCTCTGGCACCATCGCCGCCGCGGACACCGTGCGCGGCAGCCCCCGCTACCTGGCCATCCTCCTGCTGGTGCTGGGCGGCGCGTTCACCAAGTCCGCGCAGATGCCATTCCACACCTGGCTGCCGGGCGCGATGACCGCGCCCACGCCCGTGAGCGCGTACCTCCACTCCGCCACCATGGTGAAGGCGGGCGTCTTCCTGCTGGCCCGGCTGTCGCCCGTCCTGGGAGGCACCCCCCCATGGGAAACCATCCTCACCGTCGTGGGCACGGTGACGATGGTGCTGGGCGCCCTGCTGGCGCTGGGGCACACGGACCTCAAGCTGGTGCTCGCGTACGCGACGGTGAGCGTCCTGGGGGCGCTGGTGATGCTGCTCGGCCAGGGCACCGCGGCCGCCATCCAGGCCATGGTGACGTTCCTCACCGCGCACGCGCTCTACAAGGGCACGCTGTTCCTGGTGGCGGGCTCGGTGGACCACGAGACGGGCACGCGCGACGTGACGCACCTGGGCGGGCTGCGCAAGCGACTGCCGATGACGGCCGCCGCGGCCGCGGCCGCCGCCTTGTCGATGATGGGCCTGCCCCCGCTCTTCGGCTTCGTGGGCAAGGAGCTCATCTACGAGGCCTGCCTGAAGGGCCCGGGAGGCTGGCCCCTGGCGGTGGGGGCCATGGTGGGCTTCGGCGGCATGGTGGCCGCGGCGCTCCGCGTGGGCGTGCAGCCCTTCGCGGGCAGGACGTTCCGCGCCGCGAGGCCGGAGTCGGAGGTCCACGAAGCGCCGCCGTCCATGTGGGTGGGGCCCGCGCTGCTCGCCGCCGCGGGGCTGGTGTTGGGCCTGGTGCCCTGGGCCATCCAGCCCCTGCTGGCCATGGCGGCGGTGGACATTGGCGGAAGCCAGGCGGGAGACCTCAAGCTGACGCTGTGGCATGGCGTGACGCCCGCGCTGGGATTGAGCGCGGGGAGCCTCGTCCTGGGAGGAGGCCTCTTCGCGCTGCGCCAGCCGGTGCTGAAGGGCCTGCGCGCCCTGAACCTGTCCAGCCACGGCCCGGAGCACTTCTACCAGGCCTCCCTGAGCGGCCTGCTCAAGCTGTCCTCGTGGATGACGCGGGTGCTCCAGAATGGCTCGCTGCACCAGTACATCGTCGTCACCATCGCCACGTTCGGCGGGCTGCTGGCGCTCGCGGTGGTGCTGCGGCTGGGGCAGTGGCCCCGGGGCGTGTCCATGGATGTGCTGCCCTATGAGGTGGTGGTCCTGGTGGGCATCCTGGTGTCGGCGGTGCTGGCCGTGGTGTCGCGCTCGGCGCTGACGTCCATCCTCGCGCTGGGCGCGCTGGGCCTGGCGGAGGCGCTGCTGTACGTGTTCTTCGGCGCGCCGGACCTGGCCATGACGCAGGTCGTGGTGCAGACGCTCACCGTCATCCTGTTCGCGCTCGTCTTCGCGCGCTTCCCCGTCCAGCCGCACGAGCACCGCTTCCGTTGGTGGACGGCGGCGCTGCCCCTGGCCGTGGGCGGGCTCGTCACCTGGACGCTGCTGCACGTGGCCTCCGTGCCCACCCACACGCGGCTGGCGGACTTCTACGCGGCCCAGAGCGTGCCCGGCGGCAAGGGGCTGAACATCGTCAACGTCATCCTGGTGGACTTCCGGGCACTCGACACCCTGGGAGAGACCGCCGTGCTGGCGACGTCGGGGCTGGGTGTCTATCTCCTGTTCCGCACGCGCTCCCGGAGAAAGAAGAGGCAGGTATGAACCCCGTGGTGATGCACACCGTGGCGCGGATGATGGCGCCGGTGCTCCTGCTCGTGTCCCTGGTGCTGGCCGTGCGCGGCCACGACATCCCCGGCGGCGGCTTCGTCGGCGGCCTGCTGGCGGCGGCGGCCTTCGCGCTGCAGATGGTGGCCTTTGGCCGGTCCGCCGCGCGCAGGCAACTGCGCGTCCACCCCACCCGGCTGGCGGCGGCGGGGCTGCTGGTGGCGCTGCTCAGCGGCGTCCCCGCGATGCTGCAGGGCCGCGCGTTCCTCTCCAGCCTCTGGGGCCGGGTGCCCCTGCCCTGGTCGGACGGGTTGAAGGTGGGCACCCCGCAGCTCTTCGACGTGGGCGTGTACCTGGCCGTCCTGGGCACGGCGATGTCCTTCATCCTGGGCATGAGCCGGGGTGAGGAGACGACCGCGCCAGAGCTGGGGAGGTAGGCATGGAGCTGTTCCTCGCGCTCACCGTGGGCGCCCTCTTCGCGGCGGGGCTGTACTGCCTGATGCTCCACAGCGTCGTCCGCCTGGCGCTGGGACTGGTGCTGCTGGGCAGCGCCAGCAACCTGCTGCTGTTCACCGTCAACGGGCTCCAGCGCGGCTTCGCGCCCCTGGTGCCCGAAGGCCAGGAGGCGCTCACCCGGCCCTTCGCGGACCCCCTGCCGCAGGCCTTCATCCTCACCGCCATCGTCATCAACTTCGGGCTGCTCGCGCTGCTGCTGGTGCTGGTGCACCGGGCGGCGCAGGAGACGGGGACCGACGACACCCGCGCGCTGCGCACCGAGCTGAAGGACTCCCAATGATGCCGTCTTCGGCGCTGCTCAGCCTGCCCATGATTTTGTGCCTGGGCGCCGCGGCCGCGGGCCAGCTCACCCCCTCCCGCGCCTGGCCGCGCCGGTGGCTGGCGTTGATGACCATGGTGTCCGTCACCGCCGTGGGCGCGCTGCTGCTGGTGACGGTGCGGCGCAACGGCATCCAGGCGACGCAGATGGGCGGCTGGGCGGCGCCCTTCGGCATCACCCTGGTCGCGGATCTGCTCAGCGCGCTGATGGTGCTCGTCACCGGGCTGATGGGGCTGACGGTGGTCTCCTTCTCCGCGGCCACGCTCCCGGCCTCGCGGGAGGCGGGCGCCTACTACCCGCTGGTGCTGGTGCTGGTGGGGGGCGTGTGCGGCGCGTTCCTCACCGGAGACCTCTTCAACCTCTTCGTGTGGATTGAGGTCATGCTGGGCGCCTCGTTCGTGTTGCTCGCGCTGGAGGCCCGGCAGGAGCAGCTCGAGGCGTCCATCAAGTACATGTCGCTGAGCCTCATCGGCTCCGTGGTGCTGCTGTGCGCCGTGGGCCTGCTGTACGGCGTGGCGGGGACGCTGAACCTGGCGGACCTGTCCGTCACGGTGCCGGGCCTGGGCACGCCGAGGCTGATGACGGCCGTGTCCATGTTCTTCCTGGTGGCCTTCGCGCTGAAGGCGGGCGCCTTCCCGCTCTTCTTCTGGCTGCCGGCCTCCTACCACACGCCTCCCGCGGCGGTGACGACGCTGTTCTCCGCGCTCCTCACCAAGGTGGGCGTCTACGCCCTGGCGCGCGTCTTCACCCTGGTCTTCACGCAGGACGCGCAGTTCACCAGCACCCTCCTGCTGGTGATGGGCGGCCTGACGATGGTGACGGGAGTGCTGGGCGCGGTCGCGCAGTACGACGTGCGCCGGCTGCTGTCGTTCCACATCATCAGCCAGATTGGCTACCTCATCGCCGCCCTGGGGCTGCTGACCCGCGGCGCCCTGGCGGCGCTCATCGCCTTCCTCATCCACTACATCTTCGCGAAGTCCGCGCTGTTCCTGGTCAGCGGGGCCACCGCGCGCGTCACCCGCACCTATGACCTGCACCAGATGGGCAACCTGTACCGGACGCAGCCCCTGCTGGCCGCGCTGTTCTTCATCCCCGCGCTGTCGCTCGCGGGGGTGCCCCCCTTCTCCGGCTTCTTCGCCAAGCTGGCCATCATCCAGGCCGCGCTGCGGACCCAGCACTGGGTCATCGCGGGGACGGCGGTGGTCGTGGGCCTGCTGACCCTCTTCTCCATGATGAAGATCTGGCGCGAGGCCTTCTGGAAGGCGCCCCCGGAGAACCAGCCGCAGGAGCCCAACCGGCCGCTGAGCCTGGGCGACGGCGTGCTCGGGCCGTGCATCGCGATGACGACCTTCATGGTCGTCCTGGGCGTGGGCGCGGAGCCGCTGCTGGAGCTGGCGGACGCGGCGGCGGGACAGCTCATCGACCCCACGGAGTACGTGCGGGCGGTGCTGAGGGAGCGCCCATGACCGCCTTGCTCTGGAACCTGATGCTGGCCCTGCTCTGGGCCGCGATGCTGGGGGAGGTCAACGCGGCGAACCTCCTGACGGGCTTCGTGATTGGCTTCCTCCTGCTGGGCCTCATCGACGTGAAGCCCCTGCCCACGCGCTACGCGACGCAGGCCTGGAACGTGGCGCGGCTGGTGGCCCGGGTCGCCTGGGACGTGCTGGTCGCCAACGTGCGCGTGGCCTACGAGATCGCCACGCCGAGGCTCATCTCCTGCCCCGCCATCTACCGCTACGAAATGGAGGCTCGGACGGACGCGGAGATCACCCTGCTGATGCTCATCGTCACCTTCTCTCCCGGGACGCTGGGGCTGGAGGTCTCCGAGGACCGGAAGGCCCTCTACATCCATGTGATGTTCGCCACGACGCGGGAGGCCTTCCGCCGGGAGCTCCGCGAGCGCGTGGAGAAGCCGCTGCTGAGGGCCCTGCGATGAGCAACGCCTTGCAGTTCATCATCCAGGGCACCCTGGGCGCGCTGTCCATCGCGATGCTCTTCTCGCTGCACCGGCTGGTCCGCGGACCGTCGCTGACGGACCGGGTCGTGGCGCTGGACCTCTTCTCGCTCCAGACGGCGGCGGTCATCACCGTCTATGCCCTGTGGGTGGGGCAGCCGGAGCTGGTGGACGTGGCGCTGGTGCTGGCCGTCATCGGGTCCATGGGCACCATCGTCATCGCGAGGTATCTCTACAGCGCGGGCAGGGGCAGACAATGAAGGACTTCATCACCGCGACGATGCTGCTCTCGGGGGCGCTGCTGATGCTCCTGGCGGGCCTGGGCTTGTTCCGGATGCCGGACCTGTTCCTGCGGCTCCAGGCGGCCGCGAAGGCCTCTTCCCTGGGGGTCGGCTTGCTGCTGGGCGCGGCGGCGCTGGGGCTGGGTGACGTCAGCGTGATCGCCCGCGCGGTGCTGGGGGTCGCCTTCGTCTTCGTGATGACGCCGGTGGCCACGCTGCTCATCGCGCAGGCCGCGTTCCGCGCCGGACTCCCGCTGTGGGAGCGGACGCACCAGAACGACCTGGAGGAACACCACCCCGCGGGCGGCCCGTACGAGCCCCGGCTGGGGCCCGACGGCGAGGACTGAGCGCGCGAGGCTCAGTCCGCCTTCACCACGTCCTCCTCCAGCGCGATGGCGGGGGACGCGCCGTTGTAGACGGCGGCGTCGAGCAGCCCCTCCTCGCGCGCCACCAGCACCGGCACCAGCATCTGCCCGGTGACGTTGGTCAGCGTGCGCATCATGTCGAGGACGCGGTCGATGGCGAGCAGGTAGCCCAGCCCCTCCAGCGGCAGGCCCGCGGAGCTGAGCACCACCGTGGCCATGACCACCGCCGTCCCGGGCACGCCCGCGGTGCCGAAGCTGCCCAGCACCGACGCCAGCAGGATGATGAAGTACTGCGACGCGGACAGCTCCAGGCTGAAGTACTGCGCGACGAAGAGCGACGCGATGGCCGGGTAGATGGCGCCGCACCCGTCCATCTTGATGCTGGCCCCCAGCGGCACGGCGAAGGCCGCGTAGTCCTTGTTGACGCCCAGGTTGTGCGTCACCGCGCGCAGGGCCACCGGCATGGACGCGAAGCTGGACGAGCTGACGAAGGCCACCTGCATGCCCGGCGCGGCGCCCCGGAAGAAGCGCAGCGGATTGAGCCCGTGCGTCATCAGGAGCCCGCCGTACACGAAGACGATGTGCAGCGCGCACGCCACGTACAGCGCCAGCACCAGCTTGCCCAGCGGGAGCAGGCGCTCGAAGCCATAGGTGCCCACCAGCGCGGCGATGAGGCCGAAGGTGCCCAGCGGCGTGAGCTCCAACACGAAGCGGGTGACCTGGATCATCGCGTCGCTGGCCTCGCGGACCAGCTCGCGCAGCCGGGCCGCCTTCTGGCCCAGCTTCACCAGCGCGAAGCCCAGCAGGCCGGCGAAGAAGATGACCTGGAGGATCTTCCCATTCGCGAGCGCCGCGAACGGGTTGGTGGGCACCACGTCCAGCAGCACCTGGATGGGGCCCGGCACGTCCCGCGGCTGGTACGTTTCGCTGGCCATGAGCTGGCCCACGCCCTCCCCCGGGCGCAGCAGCGCGGCGACGCCCAGGCCCACCCCCACCGCCAGCGCCGCGGTGACGGCGAACCAGAGGAACGTCTTGCCCCCGAGCACCGCCATGCTCTTCTGCCCGTGGAGCGCCGCCACCGCGTTGATGACCGCGAAGAACACCAGCGGCGTGGCGATCATCTTGATGAGGTTGACGTAGAGCGTCCCCAGCGGCTGGAACCAGGGGCCCGCCGGCGCCCCCACGAGCCACCCGGCCACGGCCCCGAGCACGAACGCCCCCAGGACACGCTGCCAGAAGGGAATGTGGAACCAGGCGGAGACGAGCTTCTTCACGGGGGAGACCCTCTCTACGGTGGGCGGCGGACGATAACCCCAGCCCCCAGGCCGCGCAGGGGGAAGCGCAGGATTTGCGCCAGGGGCGCCCACGCCGGGGATCCGGGGTTTGCCGCGTCCGAGCACCAGGGCCTCCCATTTATTCCCGGGGAGCGGTACACCTGGGCCCCATCATGGCCGAGACCTCTTCGCTCAACATCCCCACTGTCGACCTCGCCGACCTCGCGTCGGATGACTCCGCTCGCGTCGAGCGCGCCGCCGCGGCGATCCGCGAGGCCTTTGGCGTCTTCGGTCTCGTGTACCTGAAGAACCACGGCGTCGACACCCAGGCGCTGAACCGGTTCTACGACGCGTTCGCGGCGTTCATCGCCCGGCCCGCCGAGGAGAAGAAGCCCTACGGCCGCGCGGACATCTGGTACCAGCGCGGCTGGACGCCTCCGAACACCGAGGTCGCGGTCGCCGGCAACGGCCAGCCGGACTTCAAGGAATGCTACTTCGTCGCGCCCTACCCCAACGACGCGCAGTCCGCGCTCGAGTTCCCGGAGCTGTACCCGGAGAACGTGTGGCCCCAGAACGCCCCGCCCTACTTCGAGGACGGCATCATGACGCTGGGCCGCTCCCTCCATGAGGCCGGCCTGAAGCTGCTCCGCGGCTCCGCCATGGCCCTGGGCCTGCCGGAGACGCAGTTCACCGACCTGTGTGACCGGGGCGCCCACGTCACCCGCGCGCTCCAGTACCTGCCGCTCACCCACGCCCAGGTGAACACGGACATCGTCTGGGGCGAGGAGCACACCGACTTCAACCTGCTCACCCTGCTCCCGGGCGGCCGCTTCCTGGACCCGGAAGGCAGCCCCGCGCCCGGCCCCGACAACAAGAGCGGCCTCTACCTCCGCACCCGCGCGACGCCGGATGCGCCCAACGGCCTCCAGGTGCGTGGCACCGCCCCCGCGGGCTGCATCGTGGCGCAGGTGGGCCAGCAGCTGGAGATCCTCACGGGTGGCACCTTCCTCGCCACGCCGCACGTCATCACCGCCCCGGGCGTGCCGGGCTGGCAGCGCCAGTCCGCCGCGCACTTCATGCACGTGCACACGAACACCGTGCTCTTCCCGCTGGAGAAGTTCCGCGGCGAGGAGGCCGTCCGGAACTACGCGCCGCCCGTGCTCGCGGGCACGTATGACATCAAGACGCTGGTGGACATCGGCCTCGCGCCAGCGAGCGCGCTCGATAAGCTGGGCTACCGCCACTACGACCGGCTGAACCGCCAGCGCGCTGGCGCGTAGGCCGGGTCGCACCGCTTGAGGCCCCGGCAGTCTCCGGGGCCTCGCGTGAAACACAATCATCAACAACAGACAGTCAATCACAGACACGGACGATGTCTGACTTATGTATCTTGACTTGTCAATGACAGACATTTGCCATCATTGGTGCGCCAGGACGCCCGCCCCCTCGCCGAACGGGGGTGCCAAAAACCACTGAAAAGAACTTCATGTAGGCACTGCCCGCATTGCAACCGGGCGCTCCTGAAATTACTGACAATGCGTTCATGTAGGCATTGCACGCCCCTGGCGATACCTGGCCGTCCGCTCGCGCGCCAGGCCCGCGTGCAACCCGCGAAAACTGGCTGAATATTTGTTCATGTAGGCACTGCACATCCAGGACTGCGGTTTTTGGAACATCCGCTCGGGGGCCGAGCGTTGCCGATATCCGAGTGTGTCGCCTGCGCGACAAAGATACCGTCCCAGCGGCGGAGGCAATGGCGTCCCGGTGGGAGACCGTTCAAGGGTAGCTCGCCCAGCCCCCCGCCGGCGCAACCCGCCTCAAGGGGAGGAGCTTCGCCGCACGATGCACCCCATCATCGACTTCAAGACGCTCTTCGACATCTCACCCAACCCGTACATGCTGCTCGACCGCGAGCTCCGCTACGTCGCCGCCAACCCGGCGTACCTGCGCGTCACGGCCAGCAAGCTGGACGAGCTGCTCGGCAGAAACGTCTTCGAGGCCTTCCCGGACGATCCGTCGGACCCGAACAACGCCAATCTCCGGCAGCTCCGGGAGTCCTTCCTGCGCGTCCTGGAGAAGCGGGCGCCGGACATCCTGGCCCTGATTGCCTACCGCGTCCCCCAGCTGACGAACCAGGGCATCGTCAACTCGCACCGCTACTGGAGCGCCACCCACATCCCACTGCTCGATGCCGCGGGTGAGGTGGCCTACATCCTCCAGCACACCGTGGACATCACCGAGCTCCAGCGGCTCCAGGAGGCCGTCCAGGCCGCGACCGGGTCCGCCGACACCGTGAAGCCGCCTTCAGCCCAGTTGGAAGCAGGCGTCTTCCAGCGCGCGCTGCAGGTCCAGGAAGCGAACCTGAACCTGGACCAGGAGCGGCGCCACCTCCGGCGCCTGTTCGAGCAGGCGCCTGGCTTCATGTGCTTCCTTCGCGGCAAGGAGCATCTCGTCGAGCTGGCCAACGCGGCCTACATGCAGCTCGTCGGGCACCGGGACATCCTCGGCAAGCACATCCGGGACGCGCTGCCCGAAGTGGATGGCCAGGGGTACTTCGAGCTGCTGGACCGTGGCTTCACCACGGGCGAGGTCTTCGTCGGCCGGGGCATGAAGGTCTTCCTCCAGCGGACCCCCGACGACACCCTGACGGAGCGCTACGTCGACCTCGTGTATCAACCCATCATCGAGCAGGACGGGTCCGTCTCCGGCATCTTCGTCCAGGGCCACGACATCACGGAGCAGAAGCACGCCCAGGACGAGCTGCGCCAGTACAAGGACCACCTGGAGGAGCTCGTCCGGGAGCGCACCCGCGCGCTGGAGGAGAGCGAGGCCGAGCGGCGTCAAGCGGAGGCCGCCCTCCGGCAGGCCCAGAAGATGGAAGCGGTGGGCAAGCTCACCGGCGGCGTGGCGCACGACTTCAACAACCTGCTCCAGGTCATCGGTGGAAACCTGCAGCTCCTGTCCCGGGACGTGGGCGACAACGCCCAGGCGCAGCGCCGGCTGACCACGGCGGTGGGCGCGGTGGAGCGCGGCGCCCGGCTCGCGTCCCAGCTGCTGGCCTTCGCCCGGCGGCAGCCGCTCAATCCCACGGTCATCAACCTGGGCCGCCTGGTCCGCGACATGGACGACCTGCTGCGGCGCGCGCTCGGCGAGGACGTGGCGCTGGAGACCGTCATCGGCGGCGGGCTCTGGAACGCGTTCGCCGACCCGAACCAGCTCGAGAACGTCATCCTCAACCTGGCCATCAACGCGCGCGACGCCATGTCGGGCGAAGGCAGGCTGACCGTCGAGGCGGGCAACGCCATGCTGGATGACCACTACGCCCAGCTCCACCCGGACGTCGTGCCGGGCCAGCACGTCCTGCTGGCCATCTCAGACACCGGCTGCGGCATGCCGCCCCAGGTGATGGAGCGCGCCTTCGAGCCGTTCTTCACCACCAAGCCTGAGGGCCGCGGCACGGGCCTGGGGCTCAGCATGGTGTATGGCTTCGTCAAGCAGACGGGCGGCCACGTCAAGATCTACAGCGAGGTCGGCCACGGGACGACCATCAAGATCTACCTCCCCCGCTCGCTCCAGGCGGAGCTGCCGCGCCCCGAGGTCATCCCCGAGCAGGTCGAAGGCGGCAACGAGACGCTGCTCGTCGTCGAGGACGACGCGGAGGTGCGCGCCACCGCGGTGGAGATGCTGACGGAGCTGGGCTACCGCGTGCTCAAGGCCTCCGACGGGCAGAGCGCGCTCGCGGTCATCCAGAGTGGCATCCCCGTCGACCTGATCTTCACCGACGTGGTGATGCCCGGCCCGGTCCGCAGCCCCGAGCTGGCGCGGAAGGCCAAGGCCCTCTCCCCGGACATGGAGGTGCTCTTCACGTCCGGCTACACGGAGAACGCCATCGTCCACGGCGGCCGGCTGGACCCGGGGGTCCAACTGCTGAGCAAGCCCTACCGCCGCGAGGACCTGGCGCGGAAGATCCGCCAGCTCCTGGCCACCCGGCAGCACCGCATCGCCCAGCGCGAGGCCACCCAGCCGGCCCGCGGCGCCACCACGCCTGTCCCCGTTCGGGCGAAGCGGACCGCGCTGCGCATCCTCCTGGTGGAGGACGACGAGTACATCCGCCTCCCCGCGTGCGAGCTGCTGGAGACGCTGGGCCACGCGGTGACGGCCGTCACCCGCGCGGAAGAGGCCACGCCCCTCCTGGGCTCACGGGCATTCGACCTCCTGTTCACCGACGTGAGCCTGCCCGGCCAGTCCGGCATCGAGCTGGCGCGCCAGGCCGTCCAGGACGTGCCGGGCCTGCGCGTCATCATCGCGTCCGGCCACGGCACCCACCTGGACACGGGCGACAAGGGGCCTATCTCCGGCGCCATCCTCTTGCCCAAGCCCTACGGCCTGTCCCAGATCGAGCAGGCGCTCGCCCAGGTCATGGACTGAAGGTGAATTCAGATTCATGCAGTGCGTCATGTAAACGGCTCGCGCGGGGCGCTTGCTCCTCACGCGCCAAAGTCCGTTAATCGGGCGTATGAAATTCCTGAGAGAGCTCCGCTCGGTCCTCAACCTGACCGTGCTGGTGGCCGGGCTCGGCTACTTCGTCGACCTCTTCGACATCACGCTGTTCGGCGTGGTGCGTGTCGCATCACTCAAGGACATCGGCATCACCGACCCGTCCGACATCCTCCAGAGCGGCCTGCTCATCTACAACGCGCAGATGGTGGGCATGATGGTGGGGGGCCTGCTCTGGGGCGTGCTCGCCGACAAGCGCGGACGCCTGTCGGTGATGTTCGGCTCCATCCTGCTCTACTCCTTCGCGAACCTGGCCAACGCCTTCGCCTGGGACGTCACCAGCTACGCGGTCTTCCGCTTCCTGGGCGGCGTGGGGCTCGCGGGTGAGCTGGGCGCGGCCATCACCCTGGTGGCGGAGTCCCTGCCCAAGGAGAAGCGCGGCCTGGGGACCACCATCGTCGCCACGCTGGGGATGCTCGGCATCGTCGCCGCGGCCTTCGTGGGCCAGCACCTGCACTGGAAGACGGCCTACCTCACGGGCGGCTTCATGGGCATCGCGCTGCTCTTCGCGCGCTTCAAGGTGTCGGAGTCGGAGCTGTTCACCAAGAAGACGGACCCCTCGCGCGCCAACCCGCTGCTGCTCCTCACCGGCGGCCGGTTCCTCAAGTACATCTGCTGCATCCTCGTCGGCGTACCTATCTACTTCACCACGGGCATCCTCTTCACCTTCGCGCCCGAGCTGACGGCGGGCCTCAACGTCCAGGGCACCGTGACGGCCGGCAACGCCATCCTCTATGGCTCCATTGGCCTGACGCTGGGAGACTTGCTGGCGGGCGTCTTCAGCCAGTGGCTCAAGAGCCGCAAGCGCGCGGTGGCGATGAACCTCTGCGCGGGCTTCCTGCTGATGCTCGTCTACGGCCTCACCCCGGGCCTCACCAGCACCATGGTGTACGGGCTGAGCTTCCTTATTGGCATCACCGTGGGCTACTGGGCCGTGCTGGTGACCATGGCCGCCGAGCAGTTCGGCACCAACATCCGCGGCACCGTGGCCACCACCGTCCCCAACTTCGTGCGGGGCTCGGCGGTGCTCGCGGCCAGCGCCTTCGCCTACCTCAAGGGGGAGCTGTCGGTGTCCACCGCGGCGCTCATCGTCGGCAGCGTCTGCTTCGGCCTGGCCCTGCTGGCCCTCACCCGGCTGGAAGAGACGTTCCACCGGGACCTGGACTACGAGGAGACGGCGACCGGTGCGCAGCCGGCCGCCCAGCCCTCTCAGTCCGGCACCTGACGCACGGCGCGGCGCTCATGGGGCGCGCCGCGCGTTGAATCGGACGTTCGCCCCGGCAGCCGTTGCTCCGGGGCCCCGGGATTCATACAGCGCGCGCATGGAACCTGTGTCGCTGCGTCCCATCCAGAAGGTCCTCTGCGCCAACCGCGGTGAGATTGCCATCCGCGTCTTCCGCGCGTGCAACGAGCTGGGCATCCGCACCGTCGCCATCTACAGCGACGAGGACCGCACCCACGAGCACCGCCACAAGGCCGACGAGGCGTACCTCGTGGGCCGTGGCAAGCGCCCCGTGGAAGCCTACCTGGGCATCGACGAAATCCTCGACGTGGCCGTCAAGGCGGGCGTGGACGCCATCCACCCCGGCTACGGCTTCCTGTCGGAGAACGCCGCCTTCGCGGAGGCGTGTGAGCGCCGCGGCATCCGCTTCATCGGCCCGCGCTCGGACGTGGTCCGCACCATGGGCGACAAGGTCGCCGCCAAGGGCCTGGCCGAGGCGTGCGGCGTCCCGGTGGTCCCTGGCGTGACGCTGGAGGGCGACGACGCGCACGTGCTGGAGCAGGCCCGCGCCTTCTTCGCGAAGCATGGCGGCCCCGTCCTGGTGAAGGCGGCCCATGGCGGCGGCGGCCGGGGCATGCGCGTGGTGCGCGAGGTGCAGGAACTGGAGGACGCGCTGGCCTCCGCGCGCTCGGAGGCGAAGAGCGCCTTCGGCTCCTCGGCGGTGTTCCTGGAGCGCTTCCTGGAGCACGTGCGCCACATTGAAGTGCAGCTCCTGGGCGACCTGCACGGCAACCTCGTCCACCTGCATGAGCGGGACTGCTCGGTGCAGCGGCGCCACCAGAAGGTCATCGAGATTGCCCCCGCCCCCAACCTGGCGCCGGCGGTGAAGGACGCCCTCTGCGACGCGGCGGTGAAGCTGGCGCGCGAGGCGGGCTACACCAGCGCCGGCACCGCCGAGTTCCTGGTGGCGGGCGACGCCTTCTACTTCATCGAGTGCAACGCCCGCCTCCAGGTGGAGCACACCGTCACCGAGCAGGTGACGGGCGTGGACCTGGTGCAGAGCCAGCTCCGCATCGCGGAGGGCTACCGGCTGGATGCGCCGGAGGTGGGCATCTCCCGGCAGCAGGACGTGGTGCCGCGGGGCTACGCGGTGCAGCTGCGCGTCACCACCGAGGACCCCGCCCACCAGTTCATGCCCGACGCGGGCGTCATCACCGCCTGGCGCGCGGCCACCGGCTTCGGCATCCGGCTGGACGGCTCCAACGGCTACACCAACGCCGTCATCTCTCCCTACTACGACTCCATGCTGGTGAAGGTCATCGCCTACGCACCCACGTTCCAGGGCGCGGTGATGAAGGGGCAGCGCGCGCTGCGCGAGTTCCGCATCCGCGGCGTGAAGACGAACCTGCCCTTCCTGGAGAACGTGCTCGCCCACCCCGCCTTCCAGCAGGGAGAGACGTACACGCGCTTCATTGACGAGACGCCGGAGCTGTTCCAACTGGAGCCCCGCCGGGACAGGGCCACCAAGCTGCTCCAGTACCTGGGCGACGTCACCGTCAACGGGCACCCCACCATCAAGAAGGACCAGCGGCTCAAGCCCACGCGGTTCATGGAGCCGCGGCTGCCGGTGACGCCTTCGGGCCCGGTGCCTCGGGGCACCGCGCACATCCTGGCGGAGCAGGGCCCGCGAGGGCTGGCGGACTGGGTGCTGGCCCAGCAGCGCGTGCTGCTGACGGACACCACCATGCGGGACGCGCACCAGTCCCTGCTGGCCACGCGCATGCGCACGAGGGACCTCCTCCGCGTGGCCCCGGCCACCGCGCACCTGGCCTCCGACTTGTTCAGCCTGGAGAGCTGGGGCGGCGCCACCTTCGACACCGCCTACCGCTTCCTCAACGAGGACCCGTGGGCCCGCCTGCGCGCGCTCAAGGCCGCCGCGCCCAACCTGCTCCAGCAGATGCTCCTGCGCGGGGCCAACGCCGTGGGATACACGAGCTACCCGGACAACGTGGTGGAGGCCTTCATCGACGAGGCGGCCGAGGCGGGCGTGGACGTGTTCCGCATCTTCGACAGCCTCAATGACCTGGGCAGCATGGAGGTCTCCATCCGCCGCGTGCTGTCGACGGGCAAGGTGGCGGAGGTGGCCATCTGCTACACGGGAGACGTCGCCAACCCCAAGCGCACGAAGTACACGCTGGACTACTACGCGGACCTCGCGAAGCGGATTGAAGACGCCGGCGCGCACTTCCTCTGCATCAAGGACATGGCGGGCCTCTTGCGCCCGCGCGCCGCGGCCATGCTGGTGCGGCGCCTGCGCGAGGTGACGCGGCTGCCCATCCACCTGCACATGCACGACACGTCCGGCAATGGCATCGCCAGCTACCTGGAGGCCATTGAGCAGGGCGTGCACGTCGTGGACGTGGCGCTGGGCAGCATGGCGGGCCTGACGAGCCAGCCCAGCCTGAACGCGCTGGTCAGCGCCCTGCGCGGCCACCCGCGCGAGACGGGCCTGGCCAACGCGCGCCTGCAGCCGCTGGCCAACTACTGGGAGGACGTGCGCGAGTACTACGCCCCCTTCGAGGCCGGCCTCAAGAGCACCACCAGCGAGGTGTACTACCACGAGATTCCCGGTGGCCAGTACTCCAACCTCCGGCCGCAGGTGGCGGAGCTGGGGCTGCTGAACCGGTGGAACGACGTGAAGGACGCCTTCGCGCTGGTGAACGTCCTGGTGGGCGACATCCCGAAGGTGACGCCGTCGTCGAAGATGGTCGGTGACTTCGCCATCTTCCTGCTCAAGAACGACCTCACCGTGCGCGCCTCCACGCTGGCGGAGGCGGCCGCGCTCACGCGCCAGAAGCTGATTGAACAGGCGCCGCGGCTGGACTTCCCCACCAGCGTGGTGGGCTACTTCCGGGGCGAATTGGGCCAGCCGCCCAACGGCTTCCCGGAGGACCTGCGCGCCGCCGTGCTCAAGGGCCTGCCCCGCGTGGAGGGACGGCCCTCCGCCAGCATGCCGCCGCTGGACCTGGACGCGCTCCAGCGGGAGCTCTCCGCGAAGACAGGCCACGCGCTCACCCGCGTGGACGCCCTCTCCAGCGCGCTCTATCCGCGTGTCATGGCCGGCTACCTGGAGGACCTGGGGCGCTACGAGGACGTGTCCATCCTCGACACCCCGAACTACTTCTACGGCATGGAGGTGGGGCAGGAGGTCTGGGTGGACCTGGAGCCGGGCAAGACGCTGGTCATCAGCCTGTCCGCGGTGGGCGAGCCGGATGAAGAAGGCGTGCGCACCGTCTACTTCGCCCTCAACGGCCACACCCGCACCGTACACGTGAGGGACCGCGCCCGCGCCGTCACCGTGGAGGCGCGGCGCCAGGCGGACCGCGCCAACCCAAACCACGTCGCGGCGAGCATGCCGGGCACCGTCATCGCCCTGCACGCCAGGTCAGGAGACGCCGTGGAGGCGGGCGCGCCGCTCGTCACCCTGGAGGCGATGAAGATGGAGACCGTGGTGCGGGCCCCGCGCGCCGGCACCGTGGCGGAGGTCGTCCCGGCGCTCAAGGCCTCCGTCCAGGGAGGCGACCTGCTGGCGGTGCTCCAGTGACGGAGGGCCGGGGCCCTCAGAAGGTCACCGTCATCACCAGGGTGTCCGAGTAGGCGCCCGCGGGGATGGCCTGTCCGGCCGGGATGCGCCCGAAGATGGGCACCGTCACCTCCTGCCCGAACACGGGAATGACGGGCCCGTAGCGCCCCGTGCCGCCCGCGCCGTTGCCCCAGACAACGAGGCGCGTCGCGTCCAGGTAGAGGTTGTACTGCAGGCGGGGTGCGCCCGGCCCCGCCATGCCGCGTGCCTGGGCGTTGCCCGAGCCACCGGCGCTGAAGTCGATGATGACGGGGGTGAGCTGCCCCTCACACCGGTAGGTGATGCTCCCGGCCGAGTCCCGGGGCAGCACGTCCGTGGTGAGGTAGGTGCCAAAGCTCACCCCCACCGTGCTGCGAATCTGGCACACGGCGCCCGCCCATCCGGGCAGCAGTCCGCAGACGCCCGCCACGATGAACGCGGTCGCCCTAGTTCGCATCGTCATGAACACACCTCACGACTCCCAGGTCGATGACCTTGCCCTCGTGTGACGGGACGTCCAGCGAGGTCGCGCAGCGGCCCTTGGGGTAGATGACGGTCGCCGGCAGGCGGCCTTCGGGCAGGCCCACCAGCTCGAACTCACCATTCCACCCGATGGGTGAGCTCCACTTCTCTCCGTCCCTCTCGACGCGAATCTCACCGTAGGACAGCCAGCGCGTGTCCTCCGCCGAGGCGATGGTCACCTTGCCCCGGTACGCCCGGACCTTCTGCGTCTTGAAGTCCAGCACTACACCGCCTCGCTGGTACGTGGCCACCATCTGCTCCGTGGAGGGGATGTAGACGTCCAGCGGCACCTGATGGTCCGCCAGGGAGAGCCGGTTGGCGTTGTAGGCCTGGAGCCGCGTCACCACCAGCTCACCGCTGGCGTCCGTGCGCCCGATTTCGTGGTTGTTGAGCCGCACGCCCACGCCCTCCACGCCCTTCACGCGCACCAGCGCGTAGCCCTGGTCCACCGCGCGCGTGGGACGCACGCGTCCACCAATCAGCACCAGGCCGCCGGCGACCTCGGCCATGCCCGCCAGCCGCCCGTCGAACCACTCCGCGCCCGCGCTGACGCGGCCCACGTTGGCGTCGAAGTCGGCGCGCGCCATCGCCTGGTCCACCGCCCCCACCCGGCCCTGCACCTGGTAGCCCAGGCCGCCCTCCATGGGCACCGAGCGGGCCACGTCCACCGACGTGGTGCCCTCCCCGCGCAGCGCCTGGGAGTGCCCCACCGTGGCCGTGGTGCGGGAGTCGAAGATGGCGTTCAGGTACACCATCCCCTCGATGGCCACGCCGCCTCGCTCGGAGTTGCCGCGGCTGGCGGAGAAGGACAGCGTGGACCAGTCGGTCAGCCGCGCGGAGGTGGTGGCCCCCAGCCACGTCGTCCACCCGTCCCGCTGGTAGCGCGACAGGGTCGCCTGTCCGCCCACGCTGACGCTCTCTCCCAGCGCCAGGAACAGCGAGCCGCCCGTCTCCACGAGGGGGTGGTCGTCATCCAGCTTGAGGCTGGTGTGCGTGTAGGACGTGTTCATGCCCCGGCCGAAGACGGAGCCCCCCACCCAACGGCGCTGGAGCGAGTACACGATGCCCGCCGCCAGCCCCGTGCGCCGCGCGCTGCGGCTGACGGCCTGTGACAGCTCCAGCTCGCCGAAGGGCAGCTGGAGGAGCTGCATGGCGCCGGTGCTGACGACGTCGGGCGCCAGCTCCAGCCGCACGCCCGGCGTCAGCCACGGCGTGACGCCCATGCGGAAGTTGCCCAGGAGCATGGGCCGGCCGAAGTCGAAGTTGGAGAGGTTGACGTTCTCCCGCTCGATGCCCGCGGAGAGCCGGTAGTCCGCCACGCCAGGAGCGAGCTGCTGCCCGCTGAGGTAGTAGGACGTGTTCACCTCGCTCGCCCGGCCGAACGCGTCCCGGATGACGTAGCGCGTGTTCCCCTCGCCCCGGGGCACCGTGAGGTTCTCCAGCCGGAAGGGGCCGGGCGGGAGCTCGGTGCGCTTCACCAGGTGGTTGTTGACGTACACCTCCAGCGTGGACGGCGTGGCGACGTCCCCCGCGTAGTCCTGCATCGGGTTGCGCACGAAGTAGGGATTCAGCTCGAAGGTGCGCATGGCGTGGAGGCCGGCCACCACCGCGCCGCCGCCCAGCACGCCGCCAAACCCCGTGGACTCACCGGCGATGGCGCGCACCATGTGCTTGGGGAAGTCCAGGGACAGCTGCGTGAGGCCCCGCAGGGGCACGGCGCCGGGTCGCCACCGGGCCTGCGTCGTCAACAAGCCCCGCCCCATGGACGCGCCGGCCTCTCCAAAGAAGGTCAGTGAGGTGTTGCGGGCGTGGGCCGCGTAGTTGATGAAGCCGCTGGGGCTGCCGCGCACCGCGTAGTCCGACGGCGCCAGCGGCCCCAGGTTGATGCGCGTCTGGCCAAAGACGGACGCGGGCAGCTCGCACGACAGGCTGACGGTCCGCTCGTTCATGACGCACTTCCCCTCGGGCTCCAGGGACCGCGCGGAGATGTATGTCTTTCCTTCGATGACCTCCAGGCGCCCCCCCAGCGCCACCAGGTCCACGCCGTGGTCCTCCAGGGTGGCCGCGGGGAGCAGCACGTCGCTGCCCCGCAGCATGGGGAAGCTGGCGCCGCGAGGGACGCCGTTCAGGGTGAAGTCCGCGACGATGGGCATCGGCGGCGAGGAGGGGTCGGCGGCCGCGGGGCCCTGCGCGTCCGCCAGCAAGGCCCCCAATGACAAGGATAACGCCAGCGCCGCGCGGGAGGGCCCGCGGGCCACAGCAAGCCAGGTGGGGGCCATGGTGCATCGGTCAGCGAGCGCAGGGCGCGGGAGAATCCACGGGGGACGTCTGACGGAGCACGCCCTGGTCGGTCTCCATCTCCACTTCCACCGTGCGGACCTGGCGGCAGGCCTTGCCAGCAACCTCCATGGCAAACACCTGCGCGTCGCCCGCCAGGACGTACCAGCCGGGCTCCTCTTTCTCCACCAGCCGCTTGCCCTTGGCGTCGAGCCCCCGGACCCGCAGGTTCCGGATGAAGAAGTTCACCGTGCCCGGGTTCTGCACCCGGACGTGGAACTTCGACTCGCGCAGCACGGCCTGCGCGATCTTTCCTTGAACAGTCTTCTTCTTGGGTGCGACAAAGACAGGCACTGAGACACGGGTGAGGACATTCAACCCAGTCACCTGGGTGGACGGCTGCAGCGGGGGGAGCTCCTCCACGACGATGCGGAAGGAGCGCTCGGTATCCTGCGGAGCCGAGGAGCTGCCCACCCGGATGGGGCGGGACTCCCCGGGCTCCAGCGTCAACAGGGACGGGAAGAAGAACAGGTCCTGCGTCGGCGCGAGCGACATGCGCCCTTCTTCGTCCTGGACCCAGGAATAGACAGAGGCTTGGAAGCGCGTGGTCTCGCTGCTCTTGTTCCTCACGTTCATCACCACGCCACGGGCGCCTGAATCCAATTCAAGCCGGACCGGACTGACATCGAGCTCAGCCGCGCTCGCCGTTCCCATGGCAATCCATTCCAAGGCAGCCGAACACATCAGGCCGCCGGCCCAGGACAGAAGTCGGTTACGCATGTGTTATCACCTCGAATCAGAAGGTGACGGTGGCGACGACGGTGTCGTTGTACGTGCCGGAAGGAACGTTCTGGCCGCGCGGAACCGTGCCGTAGACCAGCACTGGCACGGGCAGGCCCGTACCCAGGAACGGGAGGCCCGCGCCAGCGCTGTTGCCCCACACGATGAGACGGGTGACGTCCTGGTACAGGTTGTAGGCCAGGTAGTCAGCCGACGCCGAGTTGCGCATCCGGCGCAGCGGCGCCGCGTCCGTCGAGCCCGCGGCCGGGTACAGGCCCTGGCCGAGGGTGATGAACGCGGTGCCGAGCAGGGTGCACTGCACGCTCAGCGCGCCCGTGCCGAACAGGTCGATGCCCAGCGCGGAGTTGACGACGATGGGGTCGTACGTGCCGAAGTTCAGCGTGCCGCCGCCACCGCCGGAGCCGATGCTGCAGGAGCCACCGACGTTGGCGGTGACGTTCAGGTTGGCGGTGGAGGTGGCGGCCTCAGCGGGCGAGAAGGCGACGAGGGACGCGGCGGCGGTGACAGCGGCAACGGCGGTCTTGATTGCGTTCATTTGGGTTGCGTGCTCCATCGAGCGGCCGGTCGATTCCGGCTGCGTCAGGGCATTGCAACCCGCTCGCCGACCGCTGAGCGGTCCGGCGCACCCCTCCCTTCAGCGCGTGTCGCACCAAGGCCTTGCGTGCGCTTCCAGGCAATACGTGAAAATGTTCGCTTGGTTGTTTTTACGGCGAAACGCACACATGTCCCTGGAGGGAGCCCTTCAGGGAGGGACGGACAGGCTTCGCGGCCCGCGCCAGCTCTTTGGCATGTGGCATCGTGTGAAGGAATGAGCCCAGCGGGCGGAAGCGCATTGCCCACGCCTGGCAAGATTCTTCCCACCCATGGAACGAGAAGCGCGAGGGTGTCCGGCGGCGTCTACCTGGTGACACGCGCGTTGCTCAGCCGAACGGAACTGAACCGCCCAGCAAGTCCGCCCTTGCTACCCAACCCGGTGCGGGGCGCCGGACGCGCTCAGTCCACCTTCGCCACGCGGCGGCGGTCTCCGAGGAACTCCTCCACGCCCTGGGCAATCGCCTTGGCGACCTCGGTCTGGTAGACAATGGACTTGAGACGTGCCTCTTCGTCTGGGTTTGAAAGGAACGACGTCTCCACCAGGATGGCCGGCATCTTCACGCCCAACAACACATAGAAGAGCGCTTCCTTGTGGCCCAGGTCACGGATGCCCTTGTACTTGCGGGACAGGTCCCCCACGAGGCTGCGCTGCACGTGGTTGGCGAGCCGCGAGGACTCCTCGGTGTTCGCCTTCGTGGCCAGGTCGGCCAGGATGAACTGGAGGTCGCTGATGCCCTTCTCCGAGGACGCGTTCTCCCGCGCGGCCAGGCGGATGGAGTAGCGGTCCGCCGACGTGTTGAGGGTGTACGTCTCGATTCCGCGCAGCGTGCGCTTCTCCGCCGCGTTGCAGTGGACGGAGATGAAGAGGTCGCCGTGCTCGGCGTTGGCGTACCTGGCGCGGTCCTCCAGGCGGATGAACCGGTCATCGTCGCGGGTGAGCACCACCTCCAGGCCCTTCGCGCGCAGCTCCTCCGCCAGCTTGAGGGAGATGGCCAGCGCCACGTCCTTCTCGCGCGTCCCCTTCTTGCCAATGGCGCCCGTGTCGTGGCCGCCGTGGCCGGGGTCGATGACCACGCGCCGCACCTTGAGGCCGAGCTGCTCCACCAGCGTCAGCTCCATGCCGCGCGACTGTTTGGCCACGGCCTTCAGCCGGGCCTGCGCCACCTTGTCGTCCACCGGACGGGTGATGGGACGCGGGGGCTCGGCGACAGCGGGCTTCGAGGCCACGGCGGCGGCGACGGCCGCGTCCAGGCTGCCTTCGCGCGTGTCCTCCTTCGCGGGGGCGCTCGGCGCCTTCTGGGGAGGCCTGGCCGACGGTTCGCGGGCCATCTTCTCGATAGCGGCCACCAGGCTGGACGAAGGCCGCTCCGCGGGCGCCGAGGCCTCCACGGCCGGCGCCGGCTGCGCGTCCTTGGACGTGTCGCTGTCGCCCGCGCTGGAGGTCGCTGCCACGGCGACCGCCTTGCCAGCGGTGCCCGCCTTGCCCGGCGCGGAGGAATCCGTCTTCGCCACGACAGGCGCGGCCTTGCGCGGGGGCGGCGGCGGGGCCTTGGGCGACGGCAGCGAGGCCAGCAGCTCCCGCATCTCCCGCGCCCGGTCACCCTTGCCGTTGACGGCCAGCGTCTGGGTCAGGACCTTGCGCGCGGACTCCGGCTGGTCCAGCCGGTGGACGTGAATCTTCGCCAGCGCCAGCGCCCCATCATCCGACAGCCGGTGCTTCGGGTAGCCCTCCAGCAGCCGGGTGTAGTCGGTGATGGAGGCCTTGAGGTCGTCCTCCACGAAGGAGATGCGGCTCAGCTCCTGGAGCATCTCCGCCGCGGTGAACAGGGCATCCGGCGCGCGGGCCGACTTCGGGAAGCGCGCGGCCACGGACTCGAAGCGCGCCACCACGTTCAGCCAGTGATGGCGCAGCTTGCGCCGGGCCGCGTCGTCCTTCAGCGCGTAGTAGACCTTGCGAGCACCCTGATAGGCCTCCTCGGCCTCATCTCGCTTGGCGGCCCCCACCGCGCTCGGGACGAGCAGCAACAGCACGGGCAGCACGATGACGAGGCGCGAGTGCATGGGGTTCCTCCGGGTGGGTGCGAGCTACAGGCGTGTGTCACACAGCCCCACCCCGCCGGCAAATTTTCAGCCCCCACCATCCGCCTCAGCGCAGCCAGCCCAGCACGCTCGCGAGGTCCTGGTCGATGACGCGCGCCCACCCAGGCTGCCGGGGCACCACCGCCGCCAGCACCTTCTCCCCGTTGCGCACGGGCGCCCGCCCCGGACGGACGCGCGCGCGCACCGCGTGCTTCACGTCCTGCCGGAAGTAGTGGGCCGGAAAGGACACCTCGCCCCGAGTCTCTGGCAGGGGCCCGTCCGGCGTCAGCCACACCAGCGCGCCCAGCCGCAGCGGCTCCACCTCGGAGCGCCACAGCCGCCGCATCTCCCACGCGAAGTACCCCACGGCCACCAGCACGCCCAGGCCGATGCCCCAGGGGAGCAGCCCCACGCGCAGCGCCTGGGAGCGGGCGAAGCCGGCCTCGCGCGGCTGGCCCGGCATGGCGGGGTCCACCAGCAGCGTCACACGGGCGCCCCGCCCCAGCCCTTCCGCGTACTCGGCGAAGGTCCGGATGCCGGCCACGGAGTGCTCCGCCTCCGCGAACGTATAGAGCACCTCCAGGGCGGCTTCGCCGCCATCCCGGGCGTCCAGGGGCGGCAGGCGGGAGGCCATTACCAGCCCCTCCACCTCCTCCGCGCGGGCGGCGAAGCCCTGCTCCTCGATGAAGTAGCGTCCGGCCCAGCCGGCACCGGTGCCCAGGACGGCCACCGCCACCAGTCCCAGGAGGACGCCTCGCACCAGGCGCCCCACGGCGCCGGGCACCTGCGTCAGTCGGACCTTTCGGGGGGCATGCGGAATGGCCAGCTGCATATGGCCGCGCAGCCTACCCCAAGCGGAGGGGACGGACGCACACGCCGCCTCACGGCGCTTCCGGCAGCCGCACCCAGACGCCCCGGAAGCGCTTGCGCGACGCGTCCTTCAGCCGCTTGCACTCGACGCCGTCCACCGGCGCGGTGCCGTCGTCGCTGAGCAGCAGGATCTCCTCGGCGTCCTCCGGCGTGAAGAAGGCCTCCGGGTTCAGGCCCGCCAGGTCCACCGCCTCCACGGCGACCGGGGCATCCTCACCGCCGCGCCACGTGAACAGGCGCGAGGTGCCCTCTGCCGCCGTGCCACCGCTGATGATGAGGTAGCGGCCTCGCCACCAGGACAGCGAGCGGATGCCCAGGCCGCCCAGGTCCAGTTGCACGGGCTCGCCCAGTTGGGCCCGAGCGCCCTCCTCCTCCACCAAGGACACCGGATTGAGCAGCGGCACCAGCAGCGCCTTGCCGTCCGGCACGGGGCTGCGGAAGCCCACGAGGATGGAGCGCCCATCCGGCATGGCCGTCATGCCTTCGATGTTGAGCCCGCCCGGGGCCTTGGGCGCCTTCATCTCCGCCCCGCCCAGGCCGAAGCGCGCCAGCCGCGGCGCGGCGAGCAGGTCATCCAGGAGCTGCGTATACGGCCGCCCCACCAGCCGGGGCCCTGCGTCCGTGTCCTCGGTGGCGAAGAAGCGCAGCCGGCTGGGCGCCTTCTTCCCGGAGCTGTTGCGGCCGTGCGACGTCAGCCAGAAGGACAGCGAGCCCAGCCCGGTGGCCGCCTCGATGTCCGTCTCCGGGGCCTTCTTCTTCGCCGCGGGCAGCTCCAGGTCCGGGGACAGGTCCACGCTCTGCACCGGCGGACCGCCCCGGCGCGCGTCGTAGACCCGGAGGACGTTGTCCTCGTCATCGCCCACGACGAACAGGTCGCCGCCAAGCGCCACCGCGCCGGAGGCGTCACACATGCCCTGGAAGCGCAGGACGTCGCGGCCCTCCATGGACGCGGCGGCCACGGGGGCCGGCCTTTCGCCCACGCCGTGCGCCGAACAGCCCCACACCAGCACTCCCATGCAGACAGGCAGCAGCTTCATGGCCCCACTCTTGGCCACGGTCAGCGCATACGGGGAGTGGCGTGACGCTGACTGTGCGCTGGGCGACACGGGGACGGCGGGGACTTTCGTGCCGGCCCCGTCAGGAACCTACAGGCACTGCCAGGCGCCTTCGATGCAGCGGCAGAGAGACCACTCGCAGTAATTGGGGATGTAGCAGCGGCGGTTGACGTTGGTCGAACAGGCCTTGCCCGCGACGTTCTGACACCAGTTCGAGGACGGGCCCGGCTCACACAGGTTCTGCTCCTGCGCGGCGACGTGCTCGGCGCCTGCTTCAGACATCTCGGGCTCGTGCGCTTCCTGGCCCACGCCACACGCCGTGAGGGACAGCGACAACGCCATGAGGACAAGTGCATTTCGCAGCATCTTCAGGGTTCCTTTCGCTCAGGCATTCCTGCCTGAGCGATTTTGCCCGAAATCCTGGGTCAATGCGTTGCCAGCGCCGCGCGGTGCCATCACTTCTTGGGAGGATTGTTTCCGCGGCCTCCGCCAGAGGGGTTCCCCGTCGTACTCGGAGCATTGGCCGGCCTGCCATGACCGCCGCCACCATCACCTCCGCCGCCGCCCTTGCCCGAACCTCCGCTCCCCTGCCCTCCACCGTTGCCCTTGCCGCCACCGGAACCCTGACTGCCGCTTCCGCTGCCTTTGCCCATCATGCCTCCCTGGTGAGGAATCAAACAGACGAGACACCATGCTCTGGCATTGTGAAAAGGCCCCGCCCGGCTTGACGTGCAATTGAAGACATCGGGAGTGCACCGGCAGGTCGTTGGGTGCGAGGCCGGCCTTCAACGCACAGGTCCCGCATGTGCTTGAATGCGGCCCGGGGGCGTCACGGACGCCTGGATGGAGGACGATGCCAGCGCCAGGGCGACGTCGTCGGCTCAGCCGTCGCGGCCGGAAGCCGACCTCCGGTCCGCCTTTCGCCACGGGCGCCATGCGTTTATGGCCTGGAACATGAGTCTCTGGGTCCTCGTTGTGGCGGTCCTTGCCGGGTTGCTGGCCGTCGTACCGCCGTGGTTGTTCGCGCGCCGCCGCCCTGGCTACAGCCACTTGAGGAACACCCTCAGCGAGCTAGGGGAGACAGGCGCTCCAGATGCGGCCCGAGTGGCCTGGCTCGCCTTCGCGCCCCTGGGGCTCGCGGTTTGGGGTTTCGTGGCGTTGCTCGGAGGGCGGCTTCCGGAGGACGCCAGGACGGGGCTCGTGCTGCTCTCCCTTCTGGGCGTGAGCTATGTCGGCGCCGCGGTGTTCCCGTGTGACGCCGGCGCGCCGTTCTGGGGGACGTGGCGGAACCAGATGCACAACCTCGTCGCCGCCATCGGCTACTTCGGCGCGGGCGCGGGGTTGATCGAACTCGGGCGCACCTTCGAGGACATGGCAGCGGTGTCCGGCCTCGCGGTGCTCACGTCCGCGCTGGGCAAGGGCGTGCTCGCCGGAATCTTCGTGCTGTCGTTCGAATCGCCCATGCGCGGGCTCATTCAGCGCCTCATCGAGACCACGGTGTTCGGCTGGATGGTCCTGGTGGGTGCGTGGCTGGTGCTCGGCGCCTGAGAGCGGCGTGCGGACGAAACGAGCAGCCGGAGGCTGTTGGGCGTAGTAGCCGCTTGGCGAGCTGCGCCTTGCTGGAGCACTCGAAGGAGTCGGCGCCCAGGTCCTTGTAGGGAAGGTCCTGGCGCAGCATGTGGTAGGCGGCCGTAAGCATGGATTCGGGGTGCTCACCATGCTCCGGGTCCAACTGTTCGACGGGCTCACCTGCACCCATGACGCGCCAACCTCTGTGCCTACGCCACGCGCAGGCTACCTCGTTTCATTCCTGTGGGTCGGGCGCGCAGCCCGGTGGATAGCTGTTCGGAAATGTCGGGACTTTTGTGGCGTCAAAACCCCCGACATTTCCGAACAGCGAGCTACGGGAGTGACTCCGACGCCCCGCTGCGAGGGGGCCCCTGGGGTGGCCGTGCGCTGCGCGATGAGTCAGGCTCGAGGATGATTGAACGCCCCACCGCACGGAGAGGGCCACGCTGCCCTCTCCGTGCAGTCAACGTCACGGGAACTCAGGCGGGCAAAAAATCGCGCACTCCCCCGGAATGACGGGGCTGCAATCTTCGGGGCAGTTGAACCGGTTCTCCGAGCCGCGGCAGATGCCGTCACCGCATTGCGTGCAGTCGGCCGGGCAGGTCTCACCCGCCTCACAGATGTTGTCACCACACGTCATCTTGCGGAGCCGGAAGGTCTGGTAGCAACCACCGTAACGGTTGTCCATTTCAAGCGTCAAGGAGACGGGGTTGAACGCAGTCACCGTGTGCATTCCCGCGTTCTGGCACTGGCCATTGTGACGGTCCGCGTCGAACCGCACGTCCAGCGCCACGTCGCTGCGCCCGGAGATGCTGAACGTCTGCACGCAGCCGCCGTGGGCGTCGGTGGTATCGATTCCCCAAGGGCCGGCCCAGCTGAGCACGGGGCCCACGGGGATGGCGTACGTCCCTGGGTTGTCGCACTGCCCGTTGGAGGTCGAGCCGCTGTTGCCGTAGAAGCTGACCGTCAGCGCCAGCCCGCTCAGCTCACCGTAGGGGTCATGGATGCCAAACTTCTGCCAGCACCCCTGCGGCCGGGAGTCGGTGTCCAGGCGAACCTGGCTCGTCCATTGCCCCAGGCCCCGGCCTTCGGAGACATTGAAGCCGTTACACTCGGGCGACACGCCGCTGTACGCGCGAAAGTCGTGCCAGAACTGAACGCTCTCTAGCGCGTCGCTCCGGGTGCTGAGCGTGTCGGCTTCGGGGCTTTCCTCCTGAATGTCGGTGCCGCAGCCGGTCGTGAGGACAGCCGCGGTCGCAAGCATGGCCGCATGGGTGATGTAGTTCTTGAACATGGGGAGGGCCCTGGGGTGAGGTGGACTCAGAGGGTGGAATTACGATGCGAGGCTTTGCGGCAAATCAAAACGCACCACAACGCCCACTCTACGCATGACCAGGCAATGAAGTCGAGCAAGCCACTTGCCTACACAGGCGTTGCCGAATGACACCCAGGACAGGCACGACATGTCCTTGGACCTCCAACGGCAATCCCAACATGCACTGCCTCTTGACAAGCCGCATCATCCAGGCGGGTGTGAATATTCACAAACTCCTCCCTCCTGCCGTGCAGGGAGGAGTCTGGAATGAACCCCTTCAGGCCAGGCATCATCGCGCCTGGGTGGCCCTCCCGTTGAGGTACGTCTGGATTACCGGAATCTGGCTGATCTTCGTCGGGTCCCCCCCCTTGGCCGGGTCGAAGTCGAGCGGGTTGGCCCCCAAGACGACGAAGTCGGCCACCTTGCCGGGCTCGATGCTGCCCAGCAGCGTGTCAAGCTCGTGGTGGCGGGCGGGCACCACGGTGACCGCGCGCAGCGCCTCCTCGACGGTCGCCGCATGCTTTGCCCCCAGCACGTATTCCTTCGTGAAGTCCGGATAGGACCAGGTGCGCCGCGTGACGGCCTGCTCCACGAACCAGAGCGGGCGCGTCGGCGTCACCATTGAATCGCTGTGGAGCGAGAACGGGATTCCATTCTCACGATCATAGGCGATGGGATCGAGTTCGCTGGCGGCCTCCTCCCCCACCATCCCCACGAACGCGTCGCCCCAATACGCCACATGCCCGATGAGGTGCGTCACCTGGATGTCGAGCGCTGGCACCGGCTGCCCATTCATGGCACCTGCCCCCTTGCGCAGGTCGCCAATGCGCTGGGAGACCGCGGGCTGTCCCACCGTGTTGTGGATGAGGAGGACCCGGTGCGGGTTCTCCTTCGACTGCTGGAGCTGCGACAGCGCGTCGAGCGCCCACGTATTCGCCCCGTTGCCGTTGGCGTGGATCTGGAACCGCCACAAGCCCTGCTCCCAGAGCGAGCTCACCTGGTCGACGATGTCCTGCACGCTGTCGTAGTTGGCCCGGCCCTCACCTTCGCCCGAGCAGTGTCCGCCCTCCAGGTACTGATAGGGCGCCTCGAGCTTCGCGGTGCAGCCCTGCGTCGAGCCATCGACCCAGAGCTTGATTCCACCCGCCCCCAACCACTTCGGCAACGCGCAGTCATTCCCGGGCTTCGGCTCGCAGGCGGGCGCCGTCGGCTGGAGCTTCGCCGCGTTCGCCGCGTCAGCGACCACGACCCCCGTGATTCGGAAGGGGAACCCGGGCAGCTCGGTGAACCGCTTCACGGCGTTGACCTGCGACACGCTCTCGAGTCCACCGTCCGCGATGGTGGTGACGCCCGCGTCCCGCAGCGCGCGAATGGCACGCTCGATGTCCGCGCCTCCCTGCTCCGCGAGCTTGACCGGCTCGGAGTGCATCAATGCCATGGGCAGGTTCTGCGACAACGCCTTCATGAACGGCGCGAACCCGGACGCCTCCCGGAGCAGGCCCGTGAAGTTCCCATCCTTGTCCGTGACCCACTCCCCGCCGCCGGCCGCGACCGACGCGGGGGGAGTACACGGATTGCCTGGAGTGCTTGGACAAACGACATCAAATGCCTTCTGGTTCACGTAGGCCAGGTGACCCGACTGGTCCAGGATGAGCACCGGCCGGTCCGCGCTCACGCACTTCGCAAGATAGAACTTTGGCTGCGCCGTGAAGTCCGGGGGCCCGCCCTGCCCGCACGGCTCCGTCGCGGGGTCGAACACCTGCCGCGACGGATCCAGATTCATACCCAGAACGAACGTGTCGCTCCCTACGGCGCTCGCGGCCTCCACCTTCATCGCGGCGAGCGCGCTCAGCACATTGTTGCGGCGCTTGCAGTCCGTGGTTCCCCCGGGCGTCTGGTACGGAGGCGGCAGGCAGGGCGCCAGGTCGTGGGTGCCCAACACGCTCTGGACGAGCGTCGGCAGGAAGTGCAGGTGCGGGTCGAAGAAGCCCGGCATCAACACCTGCTCCGGCGCGAGCTGGACGACCTCCACCTCGGAGCCCAGGCCCTGCCGCAGCTCACGCTCGGTGCCGACCTTCAGGATCTGGCCGCGGTCGTCCACCAGCACGGCTTCGGCGATGGTCCCCTGGTCATCCAGGGTGACAACCTTCCCGACGAACAGGGTCGCGCCAGGCCTCGCGGGGCCGCGCTCGATGGGCGCCGCGCAGGACGACAGGAATGCGAGCGCAGCGATCAGCATGGAACCGCGAGGAAACGCGCGGGGAGGACGTGAGACGGCGCTACGCAGAGACCCAGTCATAAGGCTCCTTTGAGGGGGGTGGACAGCATACGCAGAAAGGCAATCGAATCCATACAGGCAACAACAGACACTTCAGCGCGGGGATTGACGCGTCAAACGAGGCGCTGGGGCCAGGAATCGCCGACGGTCGGTATGCTATGATTGACACACCAACCGAGCACGTTGACGCGTCAGCGCCCGGCCTGATGGATCCCGGACGTACTTTACAGGACATGTCGTCGCAGCCCGGCCGCTCGCTCGCCACGTCCACGCTGGGCACGGCGCGTCGGCTGTCGCTGTCAATCGCTGTTCGCCCAGGTGAGGATGCCCCGCGAGGTTGGGATGGGGCCAAGGAGCGCGAGATCTCCCCCAGGTTGCGCTGGAACTTCGACGTACACCCACGCCTCGTGGGAGTCTTCGAGACGTGCGCGGTCCACCCGAAGTCCCAACTCCCGGGTGGTATAAGACAGGCCAAGGATTCGCTCTATCTCACGGGCCGTTTCCTCGTCGAGTCCCCTATCGCAACGCCCCATCCACTGGGGCCCCACGAAGAACTGGTGCAGCAGCCCCTCCAGATCGACCAACTCATCCACGAGCGGAAGGTATGCCCCCTCCGCCTGTGGGTGCAGGCATGAGTTCCCCCCTGTCTGGTTCGAATAGAGGACTCCGGTCGGCCAAAGGAGGATGAGTCCCAGGCCAGCGGAGTCATAGAGTTGAATCACCAGCGAAGTAGACATTGGAACGCAACAGTACCTCGGCACAGAGGTTCTGACCGATTGGCCTTGGACCTGCGCAGAGTAGCGGTGAGCGTCTTTGGCGCGCTGCTGGGCGGGTTCATCGGATGGAGCACGCCCGGCCCCTCTGCGCTTCCGGAGCAGGCGCCGTCGTGTTTTCGCGAAGGGCGAGGGGTGATGACGCCGGACACCACCCCGCCAACGGCTGTCATCAGCGCCGCGGCCCTTCGCAGACGAGGACAGGCCCACGGGCCCCGTAAATCCAGGGACTTGGCACTCACCCCATGAAGCACCAGCGCTGGCACACGCCGTGCTCAGGGGACAGGCATCCCCACGGTTCCTTCCTTCGAGGCCCTGTCCCATGACGATCTCCTCCCTGCCGCGTCCGTCCTCCAGCCCTTGCGCGAAGCGTCCTCCCGAGGCCGCGCAGGCCCCGCAGAATGTCGTGGTGAAGGTCGTCAACCCGGACGGCTCACCGGTGAAGACGGTGGACTCCGCGAAGCAGCCCCAGGAGTTCGCCGCGCTGCTGAAGAAGCTGGGCCTGACGAAGGAGTCCCTGCTGAAGGGAGAGGGCGCGAAGGGCCCGTGCCCGAAGCCCACCGAGTCGCAGCGCTTCCAGCAGAACTGGCGCAGTGACAGCTTCGAGCCGTCCAAGGCCCAGGCCCAGAAGCCTCAGCCCACTCCCGCCCAGGCGCAGCCCACGCCGCCTCCCGAGCAGGCGCAGGGCGTGAAGGGCCCGTCCTCCGGCAAGAGCGCGGATGGGGTGGCCCAGGACATCGCGAAGCAAGCCACGTCCTGGAAGTACGACTACTCGGGCGGCAAGACGTGGGATGCCGCCATGAAGAACGCCAGCACCTTCGACAAGACGCAGGCCGGCGTCTGCGTGGACATGGCCATCGAGGCAGAGCAGCGCTTCGAGCAGGCCGGCGTGGACGCGCGCGTCGTCTTCGGCAAGACGGACCGGGGCGACCACGCGTGGGTGGAGTTCAAGGACGACCAGGGCAAGTACCAGGCCTTCGACCCCACCGCGGCGGCCTGCACCAAGAAGGCCGACGACGCCATCACCCCGTATGACAGCGGCAAATACCAGTACCAGGGCGTCACCCAGACCCACCAGGCCGTGCCCTGAAGCCCCCCCCCGAGCTACTCCAGCTCGCGCTGAAGCTTCGCCAGCAGGTTGAGCGCCTCCAGGGGCGTCATCCGGTCGATGGTCGCCCCCTTCAGCGCCTCCAGCGCCTGCTGCTGCGCGGGCGTCACCCCCACAGGGCCCTGCGCCGTGGGCGCCGGCTCCGCGCCGAACAGGCCCAACTGCCCGGACGTGGCCCCACGGCGCCCACCCTGCGGCTGCCGCACGGCCACCCGGGGCCGGCCCGCGTCATCCAGCTCCCCGGACTCCAGGTTCTGGAGCAGCTCGCGCGCGCGGCCCACGACTTCGGGCGGCAGGCCCGCGAGCTTCGCCACTTCAATGCCGTAGGAGCGGCTGGCCCCACCCGGCACCAGCTTGCGCAGGAAGATGACCTTGCCGTTCTGCTCCTTCACGGCGATGCACAGGTTCTTCACCCGAGGCCGCTCGCGGGCCAGGTCCACCAGCTCGTGGTAGTGCGTGGCGAACAGCGCGCGCGCCCCCACCGTGTCGTGCAGGTGCTCCGCCACCGCCCAGGCGATGGAGAGCCCGTCGAAGGTGGACGTGCCGCGGCCAATCTCATCCAGGATGATGAGGCTCTTGCTCGTGGCGTGGTGGAGGATGTGACTGGTCTCCGTCATCTCCACCATGAAGGTGGACTGCCCGCGCGCCAGGTTGTCCGCCGCGCCCACGCGCGTGAAGATGCGGTCGCACAGGCCAATGCGCGCCGCCTTCGCCGGGACGAACGAGCCCGCCTGCGCCATCAGCGCCGTCAGCGCCACCTGCCGCATCACCGTGCTCTTGCCGGCCATGTTCGGACCGGTGATCACCATCAGCTGCGCGTCCTCCGCCGGGTCCAGGCGGACGTCATTGGGGACGAACGAATCCCCCGCCCCCAGCATGCGCTCCACCACCGGGTGCCGCCCCGCGGTGATGCTGAGCGCCACGGACGCGTCCACCTCTGGCCGCGTGTAGCCATACTCCGCCGCGCACCGCGCGAAGGACAGGAGCGCGTCCCCGGTGGCCACCGCCTCCGCGGCGGACCGGATGCGCGGCGCCGCTGACACCACCTGCGCGCGCAGCTCCTCGAAGAGCTGGAGCTCCAGCGCGCAGCGCCGCTCCTCGGCGGTGAGGACCTGCTCCTCGTACTCCTTCAGCTCCGGGGTGACGAAGCGCTCGGAGTTCACCGTGGTCTGCTTGCGGATGTAGTCCTTGGGCACCCGGTCGAGGTTCGACTTCGTCACCTCCAGGTAGTAGCCGAAGACCTTGTTGTAGCGGACCTTCAGCGAGGAGATGCCTGTGCGCTCCTTCTCCCGCTGTTCAATCTGGAGCAGCAGGTCCTTGCCGGACGTGGACAGCGCCACCAGCTTGTCCAGCTCCGCGTGGAAGCCGGCGCGAATCATGCCGCCGTCCTTCAGCGTCACCGGCGGCTCGTCCGCCACCGCGCGCGCCAGCAGCGCCGCCAGCTCCGGCAGCGCGGACAGGGGCCCCGTCAGCGACTTGAGCAGCGGGGACTCACACCGCCCCAGCACCGCCACCACCCGGGGAAGCTGCGCCAGCGACAAGCCCAGCGCGCGCAAGTCCCGGGCGTTGCCCGCGCCCAGCGACAGCCGGCCGCACAGCCGCTCCAGGTCCCCCACTTCCTTGAGGATGCCGGCCAGCTCCTCGCGCCACACGCTGCGCCCGGACAGCTCCTCCACCGCGTCCAGCCGCGCGTGGATCTCCGGCAGCGAGCCCAGCGGCGACGAAAGCCAGCGCGCCAGCTTGCGCGCGCCCAGGCTCGTCACCGTCTTGTCCAGCACCCCCAGCAGCGAGCCCTTGCGCCCGCCGTCCCGCAGCGAGCGCAGCACCTCCAGGTTGGCCCGCGAGGACTCATCCATCAGGAGGTTGCCGCCGCGCTCCTGCCGGCTCAGCCGGTCCACGTGCGCCGCCGCCGTCTTCTGCGTGTCCTTCAGGTAGCGCAGCGCCGCGCCCGCGGCCCCCGCGGCCAGGGGCGCGTCATCCAGTCCGAAAGCGGACAGCGACTGCACCGCGAAGTGACTCCGCAGGTAGCCCGCCGCCCGCGTGGGTTCGAACGACGCCGCCTCCCCCTCCGCCACCGCGGGCGGGCGCGCCAGCCGGGCGAGCAGCTGCGCCACCTCCGGCGCGTCCCGCTTCCCGTCCGGCACCAGCAGTTCGCGGGGCTCCACGCGCGACAGGGACTCCGCCAGCTCCGCGATGCCCGGGGCCTCCAGGGCCAGGAACTCGCCGGTGGACGCCTCCAGCAGCGCCGCGCCCCAGCCCTTGTCGCTCCAGGACACGGCGGCCAGGAAGTTGCTGGCCTGCGGCTCCAGCACCTCTTCGTCCAGCACCATGCCCGGCGTAATCACCCGCGTGACTTCCCGGCGGACGATGCCTGGCCCGTTGCCCGGCTCCTCCACCTGCTCGCAGATGGCGACCTTCAGGCCCTCCGACACGAGCCGGCCGATGTACCGCCGCGCGGCATGGTAGGGCACCCCGCACATGGGCACCTTGTCCGCGCCCTTGGCCCTCGCGGTGAGGGTGATCTGGAGGATCTCCGAGGCCTTCACCGCGTCCTCGAAGAACATCTCGTAGAAGTCACCCAACCGGAAGAACAGCAGCGAGTCCGGGTGGAGCGCCTTCACCTCCATGTACTGGCGCATCATGGGCGTCAGGGAGGCGATCTCCCGGGCGCCCGCCGCCTCGCTCACCGGCCCCACCTCGGGCGTCATGTCCCCGGGGAGCGCCACCGCTGCGGTCCCGCCTGCCTTCGCCTGCTGCGTCACGGCCATCCCTGCCCTTCTCTCATGGCCCCACCCCTGGATCAACGAACCGCCGCCCTACCCGCCGAGTTCCCTTACCACCCACCGCCGACATTCCATCCACCCCACCGCTGAAAACGGGTGCCATGCCCGGCGACGCGGTGCATCTTGCGCGCCGCATGGCGCAGACATCCCCTCCCTCCGAGGCCCGGCCCCGGCCTCCCGTGCCCGCGCTCTTCCGCGTGGCCCTGGCCCCCATCCAGGCCTTCTTCCGCCTGGAGGCGGCCAGCGGCATCCTGCTGGCGTCGTGCGCCGTGGCCGCCCTGGCGTGGGCCAACTCGCCGTGGGCCGCCACCTACTTCGCCGTGTTCGACGCCCGCATGACGGTGGGGGTGGCGGGCGGCCACGCGGGCTTCACCGTCCGCGAGTTCATCAACGACGGCTTGATGACGCTGTTCTTCTTCGTCATCGGCCTGGAGATCAAGCGCGAGCTGAGCTCCGGCGAGCTGCGCACCTTCTCCCGCGCGGTGCTGCCGCTCATCGCCGCGCTGGGCGGAATGATTGTCCCCGCCGCGCTCTACGCCGCCTTCAACCACGGGACGCCCGCGCAGGCGGGCTGGGCCATCCCCATGGCCACCGACATCGCCTTCGCCATTGGCTGCCTCACGTTGGTCAGGGCGCGGGTGAGCCACGGGCTGGTCGTGTTCCTCACGGCGCTGGCCATCTTTGACGACATCGGCGGCATCCTCGTCATCGCCCTGTTCTACGGCACGGGGCTTCACGCGAGCTGGCTCGTGGGGGCGCTGGGCGTGCTCGTCGTGCTGGCGTGCCTCAACCACTTCCAGGTGCGCAACGGCGTGGCCTACGCGCTGGCGGGCGCGGCGCTCTGGTACACGATGCACCACGGCGGCATCCACGCCACGCTGGCGGGCGTGGTGCTGGGCCTGTTCATGCCCGCGCGGCCCCTGCGTCCGGGCCGCCAGGTGCTGGAGGAGCTGCGCTTCTACGTGGACCGGGCGCTCCAGACGGCCATGGACGAGGCGGCCCGGGGCGCGCAGATTCTCTACATCGAGGAGCGCCTGGAGGAGCTGGAGCCGCCGCTCAACCGCTTCGTCCACCTGTGGCACGTGCCCGTGGCGTACGGCATCGTCCCTCTCTTCGCCCTGGCCAACTCGGGCATCTCCCTGGAGGGCATGGGCTGGGCGGACCTGCTCCGGCCGCTGCCGCTGGGCATCATCGTCGGCCTCTTCGTGGGCAAGCAGGTGGGCATCTTCCTGTTCACCTGGGGCTCGGTGAAGCTGGGCGTGGCGGACCGGCCCGGCGGCGCGACGCTGCCGCAGCTCCACGGCGTGGCGGTGGTGGCGGGCATTGGCTTCACGGTGGCCCTGTTCGTGGCGGGGTTGACCTTCCCCACCCAGCCGGCGCTGCTCACGGAGGCCAAGCTGGGCATCCTGGTGGGCTCGCTGCTCTCCGCGGTGGTGGGCTACGCGCTCTTGCGCTTCGTGGCGAAGCCGGCCGTCCCGGCGTAACGTAGAGGACAGGAACGCCCCGTGATTCTCCAAGACCTCAACCGCGTGCGGCAAATCACCGTCATCGCGGCGCGCCACGGCTTTGGCGAGCTGGCGGAGCGCGCGGGGCTGTGGCGCATCGTCGGCCGCAAGGAGAAGGTGGAAGTCTCTCCGGAGGCCCAGCGCGCCTCCACCGCGCGGCGCTTCCGCATGCTGCTCAACGATTTGGGCCCCACCTTCGTCAAGCTGGGCCAGGTGCTGTCCACCCGCGCCGACCTGCTGCCCGCCGAGTACATCGACGAGCTGGCCATGCTCCAGGACCACGTGGAGCCCATCACCCTGGAGGAGGTCCGCGCGCAGATTGAAGGTTCGCTCGGCGCCACCGTGGAGAGCCTCTTCGCCACCATCGACCCGGCGCCGCTGGCCGCCGCGTCCATCGCCCAGGTGCACCGCGCGGTGACGCTGGAGGGTGAAGAGGTGGTGGTGAAGGTGCAGCGGCCGGGCATCGCCGAGCGCATCGACTCCGACCTGGGCGTGCTGCGCAGCCTGGCGCGCCTGTTGGAGGCCGTGGTGGAGGAGACGGGCGTGTACACGCCCACCGGCATCGTGGACGAGTTCGACCGGGCCATCCACGAGGAGCTGGACTTCATCAACGAGGCCACCAACATCCGGGCCTTCCTGGAGAACCACCGCGAGCGGCCCTACCTCAAGATTCCGCGCGTCTACGCCGGCCTGTCCAGCCGCACGGTGCTGACGCTGGAGTTCATCCGCGGCGTGAAGCTCAACCCCGCGGAGCTGAGCGAGCCCGAGCGCAAGGCGATTGCCCAGAACATCCTGGACGCCTCCTTCCGGCAGCTCTTCGAGGACGGCCTGTTCCACGGAGACCCGCACCCGGGCAACCTCCTGCTGATGGAGGACCACCGCCTGGCGCTGCTGGACTTCGGCGTGGTGGGCCGGCTGTCGCGCCCCATGCAGGAGACGCTGGTCATGCTGTGCCTGGCGGTGGCGCTCAAGGACAGCGAGTCCGTGGCGCGCATCCTCTACCGCGTGGGCGTGCCGGACGCGCGCGCCAATCTGGTGGGCTTCCGCAACGACATCGAGGCGCTGCTCGGCCAGCACCTGGCCACCACGCTGGGGCAGGTGGACACGCGCTCACTGCTGCGGGACCTGCTGGACCTGGCGGTGAAGTACCGCATCCGCATCCCCAAGGAGTACGCGCTGCTCAGCCGGGCCTCCGTGTCCACGGAGGGCATGCTGCGCAGCCTGTACCCGGAGATGAACATCATCGAGGTGGCGCTGCCGTACGCCAAGGAGCTGCTCGCCGGGCGGTACGATCCGATGCAGCTCCAGGGCGGGCTGATGCGCACGCTGCTGCGCTTCCAGTCCATGGCGCAGGATCTGCCCACGCAGCTGTCGCAGATCCTGCTGGACATGGAGTCCGGCAAGTTCACCGTCACGGTGCGCGCGGACCAGTTCGACAAGCTGAATGAGAACCTGCGCAGCGCGGCGGTGATTGCCTTCATGGGCCTGTGCGCGTGCGGGTTCATCGTGGGCGCGTTCATCTCCTTCGCGCCCAAGCCGTGGATGTACGGCAACGTGCCGGTGCTCGGCGTGGTGGGCATCGCGGTGGCGGCGGCCTTCTTCGGCGCGGCCATCACCTGGTACATCTTCGGTGGCCGAGGCCTGGGCAAGGTGCGCCTGAGCCGCTTCCTGAAGAAGCCCAGGCGCAAGTAGCCGCTGCCTCTCCCCTCCTTCAGGGGATGAGGTCGGCCATGGCATGACAGCCCAAGTGTGTCAGTCAGGCAGCACTTGTACTCCAGGCTGATACAGCCGCAGCGGGAGGCTCGTCATTGTCCATCCCAGACGACGGGGAGCCATGCCGAAGAAGAACACCCCAAGGAGAGACGGCACCGCCAGAGGCACGCCGGGACGGGCAGGCCCCGGTCGAGGCACTCCCTTCGCATTGGAGAGTGAGTCATGCAGACTGACTACTTCGTCATCGAGTCAGCGCCCAACAACAACCACCCGCTCCTTCAATGGGATGAAGTCGTGTGGGGATTTGGGAGACCGGAGCCCGTTGCCGTCTCGCATCCAGTGCGGTTGCGGCTGGGCTCTCCAGTACCGCGGAAGTCCGTCATGGTGGACCACCACAGCCTGCCGCAGCCGGTGTTCTCTGCTCGAATCGTTGAGGTGCTGGAGCCAGCACCTACGTGTTCCACCGCTCACTGGTGGAGCGACTGCTCGCGTTGATGCCCCCCTCGGAGGGCATTCGGTTCGTCCGCGTGGACAAGTGGAACGACTCCGCGGGTTTCCAGGTGGAGGCCGCGCCGTAGCGTTAGACGGGCCGGCGCCACAGGTCCGCGAGGTCCGCCGGGAGCTGCGAGGCCACGGCCGCCACCTCGTCTTCTGGAATCCTGTCCCGGATGGCGGTGAACACCGCCGTCAGGACGCGCTGCGCCTGGTCCACGGGGATGCGCAGGTGGTCCGCCACGTCGGTGATGAACTCCGCGCGGCCCATGCGCTTCGCGTGGGACGGGCCCCGGTGGATGTCGCACGTCCCCAGGATGGCGCCGATGCCGCCCTTCCCCAGCGACCAGAGCAGCTTGAGGTCCTCTCCGTCGGACAGGCGCCGGGCCAGCGTGCAGAACACCGCCTCCGCGCCCTTCCGGGCGTCCACGCCATTCACCTGGAACTCGCGGCTGTTGCCGAGCTCGTCCAGAAAGCCCTGGAGGTCCTGCGGCTCGTCGCGCTCCTTGACCGGCGTGGCGTTGATGGGGGTTTCGGTGTGCTCCGCCATGGGGCTGCCTCCTTGCGTGCCAGCGCGTCCGTGCCGCGCGCCCATCATGGTGAGCATGGCGCGCGTTTGCTTCAGCCGGGCAACGCCGTGCGCCTCGGCCCGTCGGCTTCCAGGCGAGAGCCCGGCAGGGAGCCGCCCCTCCCCGTTCCGGCGAGAGAACCCGAGCGCACACGCGAACCTCTGCACAACGACGACTCGCCGATGTCCGCCACGTCCCGCGCCTCATAAGTCCCCGCCATGCCCGGCGCCATGGCGAAGGCCGCGCGCACCCGCGCGTCCTTGTACGACGCACGCGCCATCTTCATGTCGATGCGGCTGTAATCCACCTCGCGAAGCGCATCGCACCCGGGATGCCCACGTGTCTTCGGCGAACTACATGGGACAGCACCACCAGGGGCCAGCGCGGCTGCGCATCCGAGACAGGCGCGTCCTTCGCGGCGACGAAGGGCGCCGTCGTGTTCGCCTCCATGGAGGTACCTTGAGGGGCCGGGCACCAGACCACCGTCTTCAAGGCGCGGTTGCGCGCCTCGTCCTGGAAGGTCAATGCCGAGAAGCCCACTGCGTGGGGCGCCGCGTCAACCGAGGATGGACTGCCCGGCGCGGGGGCCTCCATTGGGAGCCCCGCCCCGGCCCCTGCCTCCAAGCCCTCGCTACCGACGCCCCCTTGGCCAGCGCTGACTCAAGCCTTGTTGCCCGGCGGCGCGCTTGCCCATGCCCGAGACGAGGGTCCACCTCTTTGCTCGCGTAGCCGCGCAAGGCCGTCAGTCACGCTCAGCAGGAGGCCCGGGCCCGGATTCGCGACGCTGGAGACGCCTGGGTTCATGCATCAACAGTGTATCATGAAGCTTATTCGCAGGAGCGGCGGCACGCCCCCACGCACTTCGCCTTGTTCCTGGCGCCCTTGCAGTTGCCGTTACACGCGCGCTTGCACTGGGTGACCGCCGCGGACGCCCCACTCTCCTCGACGTCGCCCCCTTCATCGCTTTCAGCTTCTTCAATCGGCTTCAGGTCGGCGCACAGCGCCCAATCCACGTCCTTGTCGTCGAACTGGATGTGCGCGAGCTTGCCGTACACCTCATCGACCGTGCCCTTGGTGAGCGTGATGGCGGTGCTCCAGCGGGCCCGGACGCGGTCGCCCACAGCGGCGTCGCAGGTGTCCTCCTTGGGGGGATGCGACACGGCGCCCTGGGGTTCGATCTCCTTGAGCAGCGCCCAGCCGACGTTGGTGTCGGCGAAGCGCAGCCTGGCCAGCTTGCCGTACACCTCGAGCACCGTGGCCTTCTGCTTCTTGCGCTTGCCGAGCGGCGCCTTCACTTTCGCACCCTCTGAGAATTTCTCGCCCGCGAGGTCCTCAGCCGTGAGTTCGGGTTGGCTCTTCGAACACGAGAGGAGAGACAACAGACACAACGCCACCACGGGTCTGATGAGATTCATGACGACGAACCCTACGTCAGCTTTTCAACGTATCGCCACGCATAACTGAAACGCGGCCGTGTTGCGTGAGGCGGGTCAAGAAGGACCGAGACGCAAGGATTCCGCGGCCGTGTGGGGGCCCGGCAGGATGCTCTCCCAAGGAAGCGCGATTGACGCACGCCACTCTAAATTCGAGCAATTCGGGCCGAACCCGTGAGAGACTTTCCTGACAGACGCAATCCCTCTCTCCGGGAGAAAACATCGTGCTTCGTTCCGCTGCTCCGAGGTCATCCCTCTTATTGCCGCTGGCCACCGTGCTGGTGGCGCTCGGTGCCCTGCTCGCCGCGCCGCCCGCCTGGGCGGACAAGCCGGCCAAGCCCACGAGCAAGCCCGTTGACCGGCACTACATCCGGAAGGTCCTCCCCTCCAAGTTCCCCGCCAAGGACAAGAACACCGTCATCGAGTCACGCGTCGATGTCAGCCGGGATGTGAAGGAGATCAACGAGGGCAAGGCCAAGCAGGGCAACGCGTCCGGGACGGTGACGTGGACCCTCAACAAGCGGACCTATGGCGCCCATTCGAACGGCACGCTGTTCCCCATCCGGGGCGCCGGGTTCCATGAACTGAACCGCGGCGCCTACAAAGCGCTGGAGGTCTACAACAAGTTCAAGGACACGCCGCGCGCCAAGGAAATCATGGACAAAATCGGCATCCCGCCAGCAGATAGGAAGGCAGCGCTCAAGGCGCACAAGGCAGGCTGAGAGGGAGAACCATGCATCCCGAACGACTCATTCTTGGATTTCTCATGCGCGGCGAAGCGGGCGAGGAGCGCCTCTTCGAGAGCATCGCCCGCGCCCTCGGGGTGCCTCACGAGGAGGTGGCCCGCTTCGACGTGGACGGTTCCTCGGATGCGGCCGTGCTCGTCGAGCGCGCGCTCCGGCCCGCAGGCTTCCGCACCGATGTGTCCCTCTATATCGATGTCTCCCGCGCCAGCGGCGCCCGTGGGCTCACCTCCGTGGAGGTGGCCACGCGCGTCTCAGCGCTGCTCGGGGAAGAGGCCCTCGTCTCGCCTCCCGCGGACGACCCCGCTATCGCCAGCACCTGGTTTCTCGTCACCCCCGACGGCAAGCGCTTCCGGGCCAGTGAGGCCTCGCTGGACGAGGACTCCGTCGACATCGACCGCTCCACGCTCCGCCCTGAATAGCGCGGGCGCCGCGCGAGGTGCGGCCGGAGCCCCACTCCAGCCGCTCCGCTCGCGGTGCTCGACGCCAGCGCATCCGCGACGTTATCGCTGAGCGTCCAACGTCCGTTGGAAGAACGCCACCGCCTCCGCGCTCGTGCGCGCCTGTGAGGCCGCCCGCGTGCCGGGCGTGGCATCCCGGCACAGCATGGCCGCGGCCTTGAAGCCCAGCTCCGTGCACTCGGGCAGGAAGGTGAAGTGGGCCGCGTCGTCCAGCGTCACCGTCGTCGCGTCTGGCAGCAGCTTCGCCAACTGCAGGCCGTGCTGGGCGTGGGGCATGAGCTCGTCCCCCTTGGCGAGCACCAGCGTCACCGGCACGTCGATGTCCGCCACGTCCCGCGCCTCGTAGGTCCCCGCCAGGCCCGGCGCCATGGCGAAGGCGGCGCGCACCCGCGAGTCCTTGTACGACGCACGCGCCACCGCCAGGTCGATGCGGCTGTAGTCGACGTCTCGAAGCTCGTCGCATCCCGGGTGCTCGCGCGCCCCAGGTGCCGTGCAGCGGTTCGCGAGCGGCGCCAGGTTGAGCCGCGCGCCCACCAACGCCAGCGCCGTGTAGCCGCCCATGGAGTGCCCGGCGGCACCGATGCGCGCAGCGTCCACACGTGGCCCCCAGGCGGTGTCCCTCAAGAGCCCATTCAGGAGCGCCGTGAAGTCCTGGGGCCGCTCCCAGCCGCGCACATAGCCCTCCGGACTCGTGTCTCCGTAGGTGTTGCCAGGGTGGTCCACCGACACGACGATGAAGCCGTGCGCGGCCAGGTACGCGCCGAACCACGACATGTTGATGGCCGCGCCACCGTTGCCGTGGGACAGCACCACCAGCGGCCAGCGCTCCCGGGCATCCGAGAGCGGTGCGTCCTTCGCGGCGACGAAGGGCACGAAGATGGGAGACGCCGTGTGCTCCACCATGCGGGAGCCCAGCGGCGCCGGATACCAGACCACCGTCTTCAACGAGCGCTGGCGGGCCGCGTCCTCGAACGTCAGCGACGTGAACCCCACGGCATAGGCCGAGGCCGCGCCCGACGGAGCCAAAGCGGAAGACACCTCCGGAGCAGCTGGGAAGGAGGCACAGCCTCCCATCAGGAGCGCCACCCCGAGGCCCCCTGCGCCCAGACGGTTGACGAAAGAGGCGCAGCGACCGCGAAACGAACGATGGACCATGGCCCTCAACCAACGCTTCAACAAAGGACCCATTGCGGCTTCACGCCACAAAGAAAAGGCCACCGCGGCGTCACGAAGACGCGCGCGATGGCCTTCACTTCGAGGACGACGCGACGTGCCGCCTACCCGTGCGCCGCCGGGCGGGGCTCCTCACCATGCCCCGGGTGCTGTGGTGGCTCGTGGCGCTCATCGTCCTTCTTGCCAAACCGCTCGCCCAGCCGCGTCTTGATGCGGTCCGCCACCACGTAGAAGGCGGGCACCACCAGCAGGCTGAGCACCGTGGACACGGACAGCCCACCCAGCACGGCGATGGACATGGGCGCGCGCGTCTCCGAGCCCGCCCCCAGCGCCAGCGCCGCCGGCACCGCCGCCATCATCGTCGCGGTGGACGTCATGAGGATGGGCCGTAGCCGCACCGGCCCCGCACGCAGCATGGCCTGCATCGCGTCCGCGCCCCGCTCCCGCTCTTGCAGCGCGTAGTCCACCAGGATGATGGAGTTCTTCTTCACGATGCCCATGAGCAGCAGCAGGCCAATCATGCTGAAGATGTTCAACGTGGTGCCCGTGGCGAACAGGGCGAAGGCCGCGCCCGCCACCGACAGCGGCAGAATCGTGAGCACCGTCACCGGGTGCAGGAACGAATTGAACTGCGCCCCCAGCACCATGTAGGCCACGCCAATCCCGAGGAAGAGCGCGAAGAACAGGCTGCTCATCGAATCGCGGAAGGCCACGCTGGCGCCACCGGCCACCACACGCACGCCGCCGGGCAGCTCCTTCGCCAGCCGCTCCACCGTCGCCAGCGCCTCCTCCTGGTTCGAGCCAGGCGCCACGTTCGCGTAGATGCTGATGGCGCGCTCGCGATCCCTCCGGGTGATGGCCTGCAGCGCGGGCCGCTCCTCCTGCGTCACCAGCAACGACAGCGGCACCAGCGCGCCGCTGGCCGTCCGGACCTTCAACGTGGACAGGTCCTCCGGCCTGGCGCGCTGGTCCTTCATCAGCCGCATGCGCACGTCGATGCGCCGGCCTCCGGTGCTGTACTTGCCCACGCGCACGCCGCCCACCAGCGCGTTGATGGTGGTGGCCACCGACTGGATGGGCACCCCCAGGTCCGCCGCGCGGCCCCGGTCCGGGGTGATGCGCAGCTCCGGCATGCCCAACTGGTAGTCCGTGTCCACGTCCACCACCTTGCCGCTGGCCTGGAGCAGCTCCCGCATCTGCTGGCTGCCCTCCACCAGCTGCTCCCAGTCCGAGCCGCGCACGCTGAACTCCACCGGGAAGCCGCGCTGCGCGGTGAAGCCGCTCTGGGATTGGTCCTGCACCACCGCGCGCAGGCCCGGGTAGCTGTTGAACTCCTTGCGGAGGATCTGCTGGAACTCCGACTGCGGCATGCGCTCGTCGGGCGGCTTCAAGCTGACGAACATGATGCCGGTGTTGACCGCGCCGCTGCCGAAGCCGCCGACGACGGAGAACACGCGCGTCACCTCGGGCCGGTTGCTGGCGAACTCCTCCGCCCGAAGGAACAGCCGGTTCGTCTCCTCGATGTCGCTGCCCACCGCCGTCTGCATGCGCACCAGCAGGCGGCTCTGGTCCTGCGATGGCACGAACTCACCAGGCAGCGCGCGGAAGACGAAGGCGCTGACGCCCAGCAGCAGCACCGCCGCGCCCAGCACCCACCAGGGGCGCTTCAGCCCCCACCCCAGGGCGCGCGCGTAGACGCGCTCCAGCTTCTCGAAGCCCCGGTCCACCCACACGCCCACCGCGCTGCGGCCCTCACGCGACGTCTTGAGCAGCTGCGCGCAGCGCGCGGGCGCCAGGGTGATGGCCTCCACGTAGGACAGCAGCACCGCCACGCACAGCGTCACGCCGAACTGGAGGAAGTACTTGCCGATGACGCCGCTCATGAAGACGACGGGCAGGAAGATGGCGATCACCGCCAGCGTCGCCGCCAGCGCGGCGAAGGTGATCTCCGCCGTGCCCTCGCGCGCGGCGCGCACCCGGTCCTTCCCTTCTTCGGAGTGCCGGTAGATGTTCTCCAGCACCATGATGGCGTCGTCCACGACGATGCCCACCGCCAGCGCCAGGCCCAGCAGCGTGAAGGTGTTGAGCGTGAAGCCCAGGAAGTAGATGACCGCCACCGTCCCCAGCAGCGACATGGGGATGGCCAGCACCACGTTCATCGTGCTGGACAGCGAGCCCAGGAACACCCAGCACACGAACGCGGTGAGCAGGCACGCGAGCATCAGCTCGAACTCGATCTCGTGGACGCTCTCCTCGATGAACTGCGTCGAGTCGAAGTTGACGCCCAGCTGCATCCCCTCCGGCAGGTCCTTCTGCATCTTGGCCAGCTCGGCCCGGATGCCCTGCGCCACCGCCACGGCGTTGGCGCCGCGCTGCTTCTTGATGCCCACGCCCTGCGCCGGCTCGCCGTTGATGCGCGCCATGCGGCGCACGTCCTCGAAGCCGTCCTCCACCAGCGCCACGTCATTCAGGTAGACGGGGAAGCCGTCCTGCTCCCGGACGATGATGCGCCGCAAGGTCTCCAGGTCCAGCGCCTCGCCCATGACGCGGACGTTGACCTCGCGGCCCTGCGTCTCGATGCGGCCGGCGGGCAGCTCCACGTGCTCCCGCTGGAGCGCGGCCGTCACGTCCATGACGGTCAGCCCCAGCGCGTCCAGCTTCTCCGCGTCCACCCAGATGCGGACGTTGCGCTCCAGCATGCCGCCGAGCTGCACCTCGCCCACGCCCGGAATCGTCTGGAGCTTCTCCTTCACGCGGAAGCGGGCGTAGTCACTCACCACCTGCTGGCTGAAGGGCCCGGACACGCCGACCCAGAGGATGGGTTGGTCCTCCGGGTTGGACTTGGAGATGATGGGCGGATCAATGTCCAGCGGCAGCCGGCGCTGCACCTGGCTCACCTTCGTCTGGACGTCCTGGAGCGCCAGGTCCACGTTGCGCGACAGGTCCAGCTCGACGGTGACCCTGCCGCCGCCCTGGCGCGCGGAGGAGCTGATGGCCGTGACGCCCTCCACCTGCGTCACCGCCTCCTCGATGAACTCGAGGACGTCGCTCTCCACCGCCTCCGGGTTGGCGCCTTCCCAGGTGACGGAGATGTTGATGGTGGGGAAGTCGACGTCCGGGAACTGGCTGATGCCGATACGCTGCGCGGCCACCAGTCCGAAGACGATGGTGGCCGCCATGATCATCCACGCCAGGACGGGCTTCTTGATGCACGCCTCGGTGATGTTCATGGCCGGGTGCCTCCACCGCCGCTGGCGGCCTCGGGCCGCAGGGCGGGCTCACCGGTGACCTTGGGCCTGGGCGCTTCCGCCACGCGGACGGCGGCCCCGTCGCGCAGGGCCTCGCCGCCGCGAATCACCAGCTGCTCACCGGGCTTCACGCCGTCGCGGACCTCCACGCGGCCATCTGAGGTGCGCATGCCCAGCTCCAGCACGCGCTCGCGGGCCTTGTTGCCCTCCACCACGTAGGCCAGGAAGCCGCGCTCACTGGCGCGCACCGCCGTCTGCGGAATCACCGGGCTGCCGCCGCGCATGTCCACCGGCACCACCACCGTGGCGAAGGCGCCCGGCCGCAGCCGCTCGGCGGCCTCGCCGGAGATCTCCGCCGTCACCGGCACCATGCGGCTGGCGTCGTCCGCGGCGGCGGCCACGTGTGTGATCTTCGCCGTGAAGGCCCCACCCCCCGCGGAGCTGACGGAGAAGCGCGCCGTCATGCCGGGCTGGATGCGGGACACGTCCGCCGCCGGGACGGTGAAGCGCAGCAGCAACGGCTCGCGCCGCAGCAGCGTGGCCAGCACGACGCCGGGCTGCACGTACTGGCCCGTCTGCACCGTGCGCGTCTGGAGCACGCCGTCCATGGGCGCGCGCACGTAGGCGTCCCGCTGGTTGAGCTGCGCCTGGTCCACCAGCGCCTTCGCCGCCGCCACGTCCGCCGCCGCCGTGCGCGCGCGGGCCTCGAAGGTCTCCAGCTGCTCGGCCGGGAGCAGACCGGGGCTGGCCTCGTTCACCGCGGTGCGGCGCTTCGCACCGGCCTCCGCCTCCTCCAGCGTGGCGCGGGCCCGCGCCAGCGAAGCCTCCGCGGAGCGCACGGCGATGGCGTAGCGGGCGGGCTCTATCTCCGCGAGCACCTCGCCCTTCTTCACCGACTGCCCTTCCGCGAAGCGCACCCGCTCCACGGCGCCCGGCACGCGGGCGGTGATCTGCACCCGCTCGAAGGCCTCCACGGAGCCCACCGCGTCCACCACGTACTCCACGTCCCGCGACTCCACCGGAGCCACCTCGACGGGGAACTGGATGGCGGCGCGGCCACCACCCGCCGGCGTGGCTCCGCCCTTGGCGCGCTGCGCGTCCTTCTCGCAGCCAGCCCCCAGGGACAGCACGGCCACGGCCAGACCCAACGTTCCTGCGCGTCGCATTGCCTTCACGGTTCCTTCCCCAATGGGTCGAGTCCAACGGCCGCCCGAAGCCCCAGCAGCGCCACGCCCAGCGCGAAGCGGCTCTGGGCATACGCCACCTCCGCCTCGAACTGCCGCAGCGAGGCGTCCGCCACCGTCAGCGCGGTCGACAGGCCCTGACGGTAGAGAATCCCCTGCTCCTCCGCGTTCTGCCGCGCCGTGCGGACCGCCAGGTCGCTCTGCGCCAGGGCGGCCTGCGCGTTCTCCAGTGCCACCCTCGCCTGCTCGATGTCCACGTCCACCCGGCGCGTGGTGGCCTGGACCTGGAGCTCCGCCGCCCTCGCCAGGGCCACGCGCTCCCGGCGCTCGGCGTAGCGTTCGCCGCCATCGAAGAAGTTCCAGATGAGGTTGACGCCCAGGAACCCGTCACCCGTGCGGCCCGCGAGGCCGGCCTCGTTCGTGAGGCGGTACGTGGCGGACGCGCCCAGCGTCGGAAGCAGCCGGGCGAGCGGTTCCTTGGCGCCCTCCTCCAGCGCGTCCACCCGCAGGCGCGCGGCCAGGATGTCCGGCCGGCGGTCCAGGGCCCCATCCGCCAGCGAGGCGTGCGCCTGAAGCGGCCGGCTGGCGTCCGACAGCAGCGCATCCGGCGAGGCCAGCGCGCCCTTCACCGAGGACACCAGCAGGAAGCCCAGCTCCAGGCGCGCGGTCTGCGCGGCGTTGCGCGCGTTGGCCATCTGCACCTCGGCGCTGGCCGCCTCCAGCTCCGCGCGCGTCGCATCGTTGCTGCTGGCCAGCCCCGCCTTGGCGCGGGCCGCCGCGTCCTGGAGCGACTGGCGGGCGAACGCGAGGCGCTGCTCGGCCGCGCGGTACACCTGCTCCTGGGCCAGGGTGGCGAGGAAGGCGTTGGCGGCCTCGAAGCCAATCTGCCGTCGCGCCTCCACGGCCTCCCATTCCGCCGCGTCGCCTTCCCGCCGCGCCGCGCGGTACAGGAAGATGCCGCGCGCGTCGAACAGCGGCATGGAGGCGACGAAGTTGGCGTTGAAGGCGTTGCTGCGCTGGATGACCACCGTCTGGCCACCCACTTCGCGCGTCACTTCATTCAGACGCCGGGTGTAGGTGCCCGTTCCCGTCAGCTCTGGAAAGAAGAAGGCCCGTGCCCGAGCCAGCCGGGCCTGTGCGGCCTCGGCCTGCTGCTCGGCGGCCAGGGCCACCTCGTTGCGCTTCGCGGCAAGCTGCACCGCCTGTTCCAGCGTCAGCGGACCGCCTGCCGTGGACTGGGCCTCCGCGGGCGGGGGCTGGGACGGAGGACTTGCTGGGGCATCCTCCGCGACGTCGGAGGCCGAGGGCTGCTGTCCCAACGCACTGGACGCGGTCAGGGCGAGCCAGGCGCAGAGGGGCACGGTGATGGCGTGACGAGGTCTATGCATGAACGGGCGGGGAAGGCTCGAGCCTCGGGGGGCGGTGCGACGCGCCATATAAACGGAGGTGTAGAGAACGGGCTATGACGATTCGGCGGCTGGACGGTGGCCCGCGCGACGGTCTATGGGTTGCGTCGGGTTCTCCTGGGTTCCGTAGCTCACTGTTGAAAGATTGCGGGCGCCGCCAAGCGCCCGGGAATGCTCAGCCGATGCGTTTATTCCTGATGGGTTGCGTTCTTGCGGTGCTGTTCTCCGTTTCCGGCTGCCGGAAGCAGGAAGACCCACCCAGTGCCGGGGCCGTCCGCGTGCTCGTCTCGTATGCGACGTTTCGCCCGGGCTGTCTCACGCTGACCGTCACGGATGTGGACGAACCCAGTCGCACGGAGACCGCCGACGTCCGGATGGAGCCCTCGGCCCGCAGCGACGTGCGGACGGTGGCCATCCTGGGCCGGGAGGGCTGGAGCCGGAACCTGCGGCTCACCGCGACCGCGCATGAGCGCTCCTGCAACGGGCCCGTGGTGGCGCTGCACGAGGTCACCACGCAGGTGCCCACGGTGGGCACCGCGTCCGTGGAGCTGGACCTGCGCGCCCTGGACCTGGATGACGACGGCTATGTCTCCAGCGAAGGGACCTTCCCTGGCTCGGATTGCGATGACGACGACCCGGCCATCCACCCCGGCGCGACGGAGCTGTGCGACGGCGTGGACAACAACTGCGTCAATGGCGAGGCGGATGCCCCCGGCGGCGCGACCTACTACCGCGACGCGGACGGTGATGGTTTCGGCGACCCGTCCGCCCTGCCCAACCTCTCCTGCACGCCTCCCGCGGGCTATGTCCTGGAGGCCGGTGACTGCAACGACCAGGACCCCGACATCCACCCCCGCCAGGCGGAGCTCGTCTGCGACGGCAAGGACGACGACTGCGATGGGACCATCGACAACGACCCGTTCGACGTGAGCGCGCCGTGCGAGACCGAGCAGCGCTGCGCCGGGTTCAAGCAGTGCGCGAGCACCGCGCTGACGGCCTGCGTCAGCAGCGAGACGCCGCGGGAGTGGTTCCAGGACGAGGACGGTGACGGTGAGGCGGGGACCTCCTTGGGGCTCTGGTGCGTCAGCCCGTCACAGGGTGCGGTGGAGGAGGACACGGACTGCGATGAGAGCTCGCGCTTCGCGTCGAACGCGGCCACCGAGGTGTGCGACCGGCTGGACAATGATTGTGACGGACAGGTGGACGAAGACCTGGCGGGCTGCGACACCGTGGCCTGGACGACGGCGAACGCGACGCCCGCTTCGATCATCTGGGACACGGTGGCGGCGTACGCCGGCAACAAGGGCTGGCTGGCGGGACGCGACGGCCGGGTCGCCCACGTTGACGGCGAGACGATCACCCTCGTGGCGGACTGCCCGGGTGAGTGGAACACCTCCTGGGTGACGAGCGCCGGGCGCGTCTTCCTGGGCTCCGGCGCGGGCACGTTCACCACCCGGCGCCCCACCGACACCGGCCCCTGCGTCGACGTGGCGGGCCCGGTGAGCATCAGCATCAACGGGATGGTGGGCTTTGAAGACGGCAACCGCGTGGCGCTCTTCGCGGTGGACAGCCAGGGCCGCGTCCTCCGGTGGAACTACGAAGAGGGCGCGCCCACGCAGGCCGCGCCCGAGCAGCTCGTCGAGCTCGGCGGCAACCTCCGGTCCATTGACGGGACCAGCCCCCTGACGCTCTTCGCCGCGGGCGCCGAGGACCAGGGCGGCACCAGCCACCCCGTGGTCTGGCGCGGGCCCTCGGAGGACGGCGGCGCGTGGCAGAAGGAGCCCCTGGGCAACGTCGGAGTGCCTGGGTTCCTCCGCGCCATCCGGGTGCTGTCACCCAGCCATGTCTACGCCGGGGGTGACGGCGGCCTCTTCCTGGAGCGCGCGGGCACGACGTGGAGCGTGAAGCCCGCCGTCACCCTGCCCTCCGGGAACGCCGCGGACATCCGCGGACTGGTGGCCTTCAGCAGCAAGGCCGTCTACGCCGTGAGCTCCGGAACGAACCACATCCACTTCTTTGACGGCACGGCCTGGAGCCACGCCACGAACCCGTCTCCGTCCAGCCAGATGAACGCGCTGAGCGGAACCGGCCCGGCGGACGTCTGGGCCGCGGGCCAAAGCGGCGCGCTCGTGCGCTGGCGGCCCTGAGGCGGCGGGCGAACGGACACCATGGACCTGCGCGCGGACGGCCTCACGGTGCGGTACGGAGCGAGGCAGGTCCTGTCCGGTGTGAGCTGCGCGTTGCCGCCCGGGACGCAGGCGCTGGTGCTGGGGCGCTCGGGCGCGGGGAAGACGACGCTGGTGAAGGCCCTGGCCGGGCTGGTGCGGCCCACGGAGGGTTGCGTGCTGTGGGATGGGCGGGATGCGGCGCGGCTGACGGCCGCCGAGCGGCGCGAGCAGCAGGCGTCGTTCGGCATGGTGTTCCAGACGGATGCCCTGTTCGACTCGATGACAGTGCTGCAGAACGTGATGGCGCCCCTCACCCGCCGCCACGTCCCGGAGGCCGAGGCCCAGGCCCGCGCCCGTGACGTCCTGCGCGCGGTGGGGCTGGCGGACGCGGCGGACACGCTGCCGGAGCGCCTGTCTGGCGGCATGAAGAAGCGCGCGGGCATCGCGCGGGCCCTGGCGGCGCGTCCGTCGGTGGTGCTGGCGGATGATCCCTTCGCGGGGTTGGATCCGGGCACGGCCCGGCAGGTGGCCCGGGTGCTCCTGGACGTGTCCCGGGGCGGCACGCTGCTGGTCGTGTCGACGGAGGCGCCAATGGACCTGCCCCTGCCTCGCTGGCTGTACCTGCGAGGGGGGCGACTGGTTCATGACGGGCCGCCCGCGCCCGAATTGGAGGATGCACCGGACGAGGTGCCCGCGTGACGGTGCTGACGAAGCTCGGACGAACGGCGCTGGACGTGCTCCGAGGAACCGGCGCGCTCGGACTGGTCGTGGGCCGCACGGTGCTGGCGCTGCCGAAGCTGGAGCGCCGCGAGCTGGGCCGCGCCCTGGTGCAGTTCGGCTACGGCTCCCTGCCGCTCGCCCTGGCCACGGCGGCGCTGGCCGGCATCATCGTGGTGCTGCAGTCGGGCATCTACGTCCAGCGCTTCGGCGCGCGGGCCGTCCTCGGCTGGGCGGCGGGCTACGGCGTGCTGTGGGAGTTCGGCCCGCTGCTGCTGGGCCTCATCATGTCGGCGCGGCTGGGCGCGCGAAACGCGGCGGAGCTGGCGCTGATGCAGGTGGGCGGACAGATTGAAGGCCTGCGCGGCATCGGCCTGGACCCCTTCGCCATCCTCGTCGCGCCTCGCGTGGTGGCCATGGAGGTCAGCATGCTGGCGCTCAGCAGCGTCACCTTCGCGGTGGCCATCCTCTTCGAGTCCGTGGCCGCCCTGCTCGCCCTGGGCCTCCCGGTGCGCGTCTTCTTCGGCACCTTCTCTCAGTTGCTGGGGCCGTTCGATCTCCTGGGCGGCGTGGTGAAGACGGGCATCTTCGGGCTGGCCATCGCCCTGCTGTCCACCACCGTGGGCCTGTCCGCCCGTGGCGGCGCCCACGCCGTGGGCCAGGCGGCGGCCAGCGCGGTGGTGCGCGGCTGCGCGGCCATCTTCATCCTCGACTTCGTCCTCACGTCCGTGCTCGCGGGGTGGATGGGATGAGCAGCGTGCTGACGTTCTTCGGAGCGCCCGTGGTGATGCTGGCGCGCACGGTGCGGGCCTCCACCCGGGACGGCGTGCCCTGGCGTGAGTCCCTGGCGCAGCTCCACGAGCTGGGCGGGCGCAGCGTGTGGCTGGTGATGTCCGGCATGGCCTTCTTCGGCGCGGTGCTCGTCACCATCGCCAACAGCCAGGCGCGGCGCTTCGTGGGCAACGTGGCGGTGCTAGGGCCCGCGTACTTCGAGCTGCTCATCCGCGAGCTGGGCCCGGCGGTGTCCGCGCTGCTCACGGCCTCACGCGCGGGCGCGGCGCACGCGGCCGAGCTGTCCACCATGAGCGTCAACGAGCAGGTGGAGGCCCTGGAGATGTCCGCGGGCGACCCCTACGCGGACCTCGTCGCGCCTCGGGTGATTGCGGGCGTGGTGGGCGTGCCCCTGCTGTGTACCCTGGGCACCATCGCGGCCACGCTGTCCGCGTCGGCGGTGGCGCAGCTCGCCTTCGGCGTGGACGGGCGGGCGTTCATGGATCCGCGCTACGTGGATGGCTGGGATTTGCTGGCCGCGTTCCTGAAGGCCGCGGGCTGCGGGCTCTACATTCCGCTGGCGGCGGCGGTGGCGGGCCTCAAGGCGCGCGGCGGCGCCGAGGCCGTGGGCGAGGCCACCACCGACGGCGTGGTGGCTGCGAGCCTGGGGTGCCTGCTCATCGACCTCGCCGTGTCGCTGGCCTTCCAGCTCTTGCGCCTGTGAGTGAGCCTCGCGCATGACTTCACTTCCCGACAGCGAGGCCCTGCGATTCCGAGACGTGCACGTCGCGTTCGACGAGGGACGCCGGCCGGTGCTCGCGGGGCTCACGGCGGAGGTGTCCACGAAGGAGCTGACGTTCATCGCGGGCGCCAGTGGCACCGGGAAGAGCGTGCTGTGCCGGCTGGCGGTGGGGCTGCTGCGCCCGGACGCGGGTGAAGTGACGCTGTGGGGAGAGCGCGTGGACTCGCGGCCCGAGCGAGAGCTGGTGCCGCTGCGGCGCAAGGCCCCCTATCTGGTGCAGGGCCCGGCGCTGCTGGACTGGCGCACGCTCCGGCAGAACGTCTGGCTGGCGGACCCGGCGGCGGCCGTGGATGACGTGGACGCCGCGCTGGCCCAGGTGGGGCTGCTGGACTGGGCGGACCGGCTGCCTCCGGAGCTGGGGCCCGGGGCGAAGAAGCGGACGGCCATCGCCCGGGCGTTGGTGCTCAAGCCGCGCTATCTCCTCTTCGACGAGCCGACGACGGGGCTGGACCGGAAGGCGGCGGGCCAGGTGGAGGAGGTGCTCGCGTCGCTGAAGGCGCGGGGCCTGGGGGGGATGGTGGTGTCCCACGACTACCGGCAGTTGAAGGCGCTGGCGGACCGGGTGCTGGTGGTGGCGGACAAGCAATGTGCTTACCTGGGCACGCCGAAGGGCTTCCTGGAGTCCTCCGCGCCCGAGCTGCGGGTGTTGACGGCGCCATTCATGGAGGGCGCGACGGATGGATGAGCGACGGCTGGAGTTGAAGGTGGGCGCCCTGGTGCTGTCCACCATCATGGGCGTGCTGGTGTTGCTGTGGCTGATGGGCGAGTTGAAGCTGGGCTCGGAGACGGGGCTGGCGGTGGACTTCGGCCACACGGGGAACGTGGTGGAGGGCGCCCCCGTGAAGCTGGGCGGCGTGCAGGTGGGGCGCGTGCAGGACATCCAGCTCCAGCCCGAGCGGCGGGACGCGCAGGGCCGCCCGTTGCCCGTGCGGATGGAGCTGGCGGTGGCGCCGGAGGCCGTGGGCGCGCTGCGCCAGGACGCGCGCGTGACGGTGGCCACGGTGGGCATCCTGGGAGAGCCCTACCTGGAGCTGAACCCGGGTTCGGCGCAGGAGCGGCTGCCCGCGGGCACCGTCGTCCGGGGAACGGACGCGCCCCGGCTGGACGTCCTGGCCGAGCAGCTCACCCGCTTCGTGGACCTGCTTTCACAGATGCTGGAGGAGGACCCGGAGGCCATCCGGGGCCTCGCGGCCAACGTGTCCCGGCTGGCGCGGACGCTGGACCAGCTGCTGACGGAGAACCGGGGCGACGTGAAGGTGCTGGCGTCCGAGCTGGCGGCGGCCTCGAAGGATTTGCGGCAGCTCGCGGGCCTGGCGCGCGAGGCCTTCCAGCCCGGGGGCAAGGGGGCGCGGCTGCTGGACGACGCGGCGGCGGTGGCCTCCGTGGCGCGCCGGGATTTGCCGGGCCTGACGAAGTCCGCTGGGACGACGCTGGACGCGCTGGCGGCCGTGACGGGTCCGCTGGGGCCCGAGGACGGCGCTCGGGTGAAGCTCGCGCTGGAGCGCCTGACCTCGGCTTCGGGCCAGTTGGAGAGCATCGCGGCCCGCGCGGACCGGGTGCTGGCGAAGCTGGAGGCCGGCGAGGGCACTGCGGGCGCGGTGCTCCAGGACGGCACGCTCTACGACGAGCTGCGCTCTCTGGTGACGGACCTCCGTAAGCACCCGTGGAAGGTGCTCTGGAAGGACTGAGAGTGTTCAGGGCCCGCCCTCCCCCCATTCTGGGAGCGCACAAGACCACTGCTGGTGGTACAAGCCCAGGCCGTGAAAGC
>NZ_JABXEP010000209.1:0-10188 GCF_013372605.1 Myxococcus sp. AM009 | reverse complement strand
AGCCAGGGCTGGAGGGGTTGGGAAGCCTGCGGCGGGTGGTGTGCAGCGGCGAGGCGCTGAGCGCGGAGCTGGTGAAGAAGGCGTATGCGCGGCTGCCCGCCCCGGTGCGGGTACACAACCTCTACGGGCCGACGGAAGCGGCGGTGGACGTCACGTACTGGCCCTGCCCGCGCGGCGAGGACTTCCACCGGGTGCCGATTGGCCGCCCCGTAGCCAACACGGTGCTGTACGTGCTGGACACGCACGGGCAGCCGACGCCGGTGGGCATTCCCGGCGAGCTGCACATTGGCGGCGTGCAGGTGGGACGCGGCTACTGGCAGCGGCCCCAGTTGACGGCGGAGCGCTTCATCCCGGATGCCTTCAGCGGCACTCCGGGGGCGCGCCTGTACCGCACCGGAGACGTCGCGCGGTGGCTGCCGGACGGCACGCTGGAGTACCTGGGCCGGGCGGACTTCCAGGTGAAGCTGCGCGGCTTCCGCATCGAGCTGGGTGAAGTCGAGACCGCGCTCGCCGCGGACCCGGCCGTCCGCGACTCCGTGGTGCTGGCCCGTGAGGATTCGACGGGGGACCAGCGTCTGGTGGCCTACGTCGTCCTGGACGATGCGGCGGCGCAGGAGGTCGACGCGTCCTCCCAGTGGCAGGCCATCTATGACGAGGCCTACGCACGCGAGACGCTGGAGAGCGAAGACCCGACCTTCAACATCGTCGGCTGGGAGGACAGCTACACCGGCGAGCCACTGCCGCCCACACAGATGCGTGAATGGGTGGACACCACCGTGGCGCAGGTCCTCAGCTTCCAGCCCAAGCGGGTGCTGGAGCTGGGGTGCGGCACCGGCCTCCTCCTGTACCGACTGGCGCCTCGCTGCGAAGCCTACTGGGGCGTTGATTTCGCCCGGCCCGCGCTGGACCGCATCGAGCGTCAGCGTGAGCGCATGGGCGGAGCCCTGGACTCCGTACACCTGCTGCACCGGAGCGTGGACGACTTCTCTGGCCTGGAGCCGGGCTCGTTCGACACGGTCGTCATCAACTCGGTCGTCCAGTACTTCTCCAGCCCTGAGTTCCTGCTCGACGTGCTTCACGGCGCCGTGCGCGTCCTGAAGCCAGGGGGCCGCGTGTTCCTGGGCGACGTGCGGAGCCTGGAGCTGCTCGAGGCCTTCCGTGCCTCGGTGCGCCTGCACCGGACCGCGGGCCCCGTGGCCACGTCCCAGTTCGCCTATCGCGTCCAGCGCGACCTCCTGGCGGAGAAGGAGCTGGTCCTCTCCCCGGCCTTCTTCACCGCCCTGCCGACGCGCATCCCGGGCGTCCAGCGGGTGGAGGTGCTGCCGAAGCACGGGCGCTACGACAACGAGCTCAGCCGCTTCCGCTACGAAGTCGTCCTCCACGTCGGCGACGCCGCCGAGACTTCCACCCAGCGCACGAAGCCGGACTGGGTGGACGGCGCCGGCCTCACCCTGGACGGACTGCGCGAGCAACTGCGCGCGCGGCCCGGACTGCTGGCCGTGCGTGGGCTCCCCAACGCGCGCGTCCGGGAGCCTACCCGGCTCGTTGAATTGCTGGCCGCCACGCCGCCGCCCACGGTGGCGGGCCTGCGCGAGGCCCTGCGTGACTGGCCGGGGACCCGCGGCGTGGAGCCCGAGGACCTGTATGCCCTGGGCACGGAGCTCGGCTACGAGGTCCGGGTGAGCTGGGCCTCCGCGCACCGAGATGGCGCGCTGGATGTGGTGTTCGCGCGCCCCGGTGAGGCGGACACGCTCGACCTGTCCCCCGAGCCGAAGCAGGTCACCTCCTGGGATGGCCTTGTCAGCGATCCGCTGCGGGGGGCTCGGAGCGCGCAGGCGGTGAGCCGCCTCCGCGACGCGCTGGCGGACACGCTGCCGCCGCACATGGTGCCCTCCTCCTTCGTGGTGCTGCCCGCCCTGCCCCTGTCTCCGAATGGCAAGGTGGACCGCAAGGCGCTCCCCGCACCGGAGGCCGAGCGCCTGGGCGCCGCGGACACCTTCATCACGCCCCGGACGCCCACCGAGGAGCAGGTGGCGCGCATCTTCGGCGAGATTCTTGGCCAGTCCCGCGTCGGCGCGAACGATGACTTCTTCGCGCTGGGGGGACACTCCCTGCTGGCCACGCAGGTGGTCGTGCGCGTGCGCGCGCAGCTCAACACGGAGATCTCGCTGCGGATCCTGTTCGACGCGCCCACCGTGGCCCGTCTGGCGGAGCGCATCGAAGCGCTGTCCCAACTCACCGAGGCTCCGGGTGTCCCGGCCCTGGTGCCGTTGGGGCGCGGCCCGTCCGCCGACGAAGGACTGGCGATGTCCTTCGCGCAGCAGCGGCTCTGGTTCCTGGAGCAACTGCAACCGGGACAGGTCGCCTACAACATCCCCGCGGCCCTGCGGCTGACGGGGCGGCTGGACGTGGAAGCCTTGCGGCGCACCTTCGCGGAGGTGGTCCGCCGTCACGAGGCGGTGCGCACCACCTTCGTCACGAGAGAGGGCCAGCCCGCCCAGCGCATCCACCCGGCCCCCGCTGAGTGGGCACTGCCGGTGGAGGACCTGAGCGGCCTGGCGCCCGAGGCCCGTGATGCGGCCGTGCAGGCCCGCATGGCCGAAGAGGCTCGCCGCGCCTTTGATTTGGAGCAGGGCCCGCTGCTGCGCACGGTGCTGCTGCGCACCGGGCCGGACGCGCAGGTGCTGCTGCTGTGCATGCACCACATCGTCTCGGACGGCTGGTCCATGGGCGTGCTGGTGCGGGAAGTGGCCGCGCTGTACGAGGCGCTGTCGCAGGGGCGCGAGTCCCCGCTGCCCGACCTGGCGGTGCAGTACGCGGACTACGCCGCGTGGCAGCGGCGCGTGCTGGAAGGCCCGGCGCTGACGCCACAGCTGGACTGGTGGCGCTCGCGGCTCGCAGGCGCTCCCACGTTGGAGCTGCCCACCGACCACCCGCGGCCGGCCGTGCGCACGCTGCGAGGCGCCACCCATGCGTTCACGATGCCGCCCTCCCTGGTGGCCGGGCTGGAGCGCGTGGGGCAGGAGCAGGGGGCCACGCTGTTCATGGTGCTGATGGCGGGCTGGCAGGCGCTGCTCGCGCGCTACTCCGGCCAGACGGACTTCTGCGTCGGAACGCCGGTGGCTCATCGCACGCGGCCGGAGCTCGAAGGGCTCATCGGCTTCTTCGTCAACACCCTGGCGCTGCGCGCGAACGTGGACGGCGATCCGCGCTTCGATGACCTGGTGGCGCGCGTCCGCGAGGAGTCGCTGGCGGCGTTCTCGAACCAGGACGTCCCCTTCGACCGGCTGGTGGAGGCGCTGGGGGGCCAGCGAGACTTGTCGCGCACGCCGCTGTTCCAGGCCGCCTTCGTCCTCCAGAACGCCCCCATGCAGCCGCCCACGCTGCCGGGCATGGCCGTTGACGTGCTGCGCACGGGCACGGACACGGCCCGGTTCGATGTGACGCTGTTGCTGGTGGAGCGCGGCGGACGCCTGGAGGGCGAGCTCGAGTACAGCCTGGACCTGTTCACGCCGCACACCGCGCGCCGCATGGTGGAGCACCTCCAGCGGCTGCTCCGTGGCGTCACCGAGGACGCGGCTCGCCGCATCAGCGCGGTGCCGCTGTGGAGCGAGGCCGAGCGCCACGAGGTGCTCGTGGCCTGGAACGATACGGCCGCGCCCTACCCCGCTGACACCACGGTCCATCAGCGATTCATGGAGCAGGCCCGGCGGACGCCAGAGCGCGTGGCGGTGACCTTCGAGGGCCGCTCGCTCACCTATTCGGAGCTGGATGCTCGCTCCAACCAACTGGCCCGGCACCTGGTGTCCCTGGGGCTGGCGCCTGAGTCCCGTATCGGCGTGTGCGCGTCGCGCGGATTGGAGCTGGTCATCGGGGTGCTCGGCGCGCTCAAGGCCGGTGGCTGCTACGTGCCGTTGGACCCGGCCTGGCCCGAGAAGCGCCTGGAGCACGCGTCCTCCACGGCGCGCCTGTCCGCGGTGCTGACGTGGCAGTCGCTGTTGCCCTCGCTGAAGGACGGCCCGTGGCACGTCGTGGCGCTGGACGCCGATGCGGCGGACATCGCTCGTCAATCCACGGAGGCCGTGCAGGTCCCCGCGTTCCCGGAGGGGCTGGCGTTCGCCACCTTCACCTCCGGCTCGACGGGGACGCCCAAGGGCGTGGCCATTCCGCACCAGGGCTTGCTGCGACTGAGCGAGGCCTCGCGCTTCGTGACTCAGGCGCCCGCGGAGGTCTCCCTCCAGCTCTCACCGCTGGCCTTCGACGTCTCCAGCGTGGAGCTCTGGGGCACGCTGCTGCACGGCGGCAAGCTCGTCGTGTATCCGCCCGGCACGCCCGAGCCAGACGCGGTGGCCCGCCTCATCGTCGAGCACAAGGTGTCGTCGCTCCTCCTGGCGACGTCGCTCTTCGAGCTGTTGCAGCAGCACCAGCCCGAGGCCCTGGCGCGAGTCCCCCACCTGATGGTGGGCGGCGAAGCGATGCCGGCCCCTCGGGCGCGGGAGCGGCTGGCACAGGGTGGCGCGCTGACCAACGCCTACGGGCCGACGGAATGCAGCACCGTGGCCACCCGGTTCACGCTGTCGCCCGGGGAAGCGGTGGGCCGCTCCGTGCCCATTGGCCGGCCCATCGACAACACCGAGGTCTACGTCCTGGACCCGGCGCTGCGTCCCGTGCCCGTGGGCGTGCCGGGTGAGCTGTGCCTGGGTGGACCGGGCCTCGCGCGCGGCTACCTGAACCGCCCGGACCTCACCGCCGAGCGCTTCGTGCCCCACCCGTTCAGCGCCGCTCCTGGAGCCCGGCTGTACCGCACGGGCGACCGGGTCCGCTGGCGTCCGGACGGCGTGCTGGAGTTCCTGGGCCGATTGGACCACCAGGTGAAGGTGCGTGGCTTCCGCATCGAGCTGGGTGAAATCGAAGCCGTGCTGCGCGGCCATCCCTCCGTCTCCGAGGCCACGGCCGTGGTGCGCGAGGACGCCTCCGGGAGCAGTCGCCTGGTGGCCTATGTCGTTCCTTCGCGGCTGGAGGTGGCCTCGCTGCGCGAGTACCTGCACCAGCACCTGCCCGACTACATGGTCCCGTCCGCGTTCGTCGGGCTGGACGCCTTCCCGCTGACGCCGACCGGAAAGGTGGACCGCAAGGCCCTGCCAGCCCCGGACCTGAGCCTGGGGGCGGCGGACTTCGTGGCGCCCCGGACGGAGCTGGAGCAGCAGTTGGCGGCCTTGTTCCGCGAGGCGCTCGGCCTGGAGCGCGTGGGCCTGAACGACGACTTCTTCCTCCTGGGCGGCCACTCGCTGCTGGCCACCCAGGTCGTGACCCGGCTGCGCGCGCTGCTGGGCGTGGAGCTGCCGCTCCGCACGTTCTTCGAGGCTCCGACGGTGGCTCGCCTCGCCGCGCGCCTGGAGTCGGCGCCGCGGAGCCGCACCTTGCCTCCCCTGGAGTCCCTGCCCCGGCCTGCCCAGGGTGAGGCGACCTTTGACGTCTCGTTCGCGCAGCGCCGGCTCTGGTTCATGGAGCAGCTCCAGCCAGGGCTCGCCGTCAACCACATGCCCGCGGCCCTGCGGCTGACGGGGCGGCTGGACGTGGAAGCCTTGCGGCGCACCTTCGCGGAGGTGGTCCGCCGTCACGAGGCGGTGCGCACCACCTTCGTCACGAGAGAGGGCCAGCCCGCCCAGCGCATCCACCCGGCCCCCGCTGAATGGGCACTGCCGGTGGAGGACCTGAGCGGCCTTTCGCCCGAGGCCCGTGAGGCGGCCGTGCAGGCCCGCATGGCCGAAGAGGCTCACCGCGCCTTTGATTTGGAGCAGGGCCCGCTGCTGCGCACAGTGCTGCTGCGCACCGGGCCGGACGCGCAGGTGCTGCTGCTGTGCATGCACCACATCGTCTCGGACGGCTGGTCCATGGGCGTGCTGGTGCGGGAAGTGGCCGCGCTGTACGAGGCGCTGTCGCAGGGCCGCGAGTCCCCGCTGCCCGACCTGGCGGTGCAGTACGCGGACTACGCCGCATGGCAGCGGCGCGTACTGGAAGGCCCGGCGCTGACGCCACAGCTGGACTGGTGGCGCGCGCGGCTCGAAGGCGCTCCCACGTTGGAGCTGCCCACCGACCATGCGCGCCCCGCGGCCCGTGGCGCCAAGGGTGCCTCGCACTTCTTCTCACTGTCCGCCGAGCAAGTCGCGGGCCTGGAGCGGGTGGCGTCGGCCCACAACGCCACGTTGTTCATGGTGCTGATGGCGGGCTGGCAGGCGCTGCTCGCGCGTTACTCCGGCCAGACGGACTTCACGGTGGGCACGTCGGTGGCCGCCCGAAACCGGCCGGAGCTCGAAGGGCTCATCGGCTGCTTCGTCAATCCGCTGGCCCTGCGTTGCCAGTTGGACGGCAACCCGACCTTCGGCGAGCTCGTGGCCCGGGTCCGAGAAGAGGCCCTGGGGGCCTTCGCCCATCAGGAGGTGCCGTTCGAGCAGCTCGTGGACGCTGTCGGCGGCGAGCGAGACTTGTCCCGGACGCCGCTGTTCCAGACGCTCTTCGTGCTCCTGAGCACGGACCTGCTCCGGGCCCCATCGCTTTCGGGGCTCCACGTCGACGTGCTGCAGAACGCGACGGACACGTCCCGCTTCGACTTGACGCTGTCGTTGATGTCCCGGGGCGGCGCGCTGGAAGGCCAACTGGAGTACAGCCTGGAGCTCTTCACCCCGGAGACCGCCCGGCGGATGGTGGCGCACCTGCGGGTGCTCCTGGCAGCGGTGGCGGACGGGGCCGGCGCGCAGCGGCTCTCCGCGCTGCCGCTGATGGACGCCCGGGAGCGGCAGCAGGTCCTCTCGACCTGGAATGCCACTCAGGTCGCCTACCCCGTGGACGCGACGGTGCCGTCGCTCTTCGCGGCCCAGGCGCTGCGGACGCCGTTCGCCATCGCCGTGGAGCATGACGGACGCACGCTCACGTACGCGGAGCTGGATGCGCGGTCCAACCAGCTCGCGCACCACCTGCGCTCGCTGGGGTTGGGCGCCGAATCCCGCGTGGGCGTCTTCCTGCACCGGGGACTGGACCTGCTGGTGGGCCTGTTGGGCATCCTCAAGGCGGGCGGCGCCTACGTGCCGCTGGACGCGTCGTACCCCGCGCAGCGGCTGACCTTCATGGCCGAGGACTCGGGGGTGGCCGCCATCCTCACCGAGTCCGCGTTGGAGGAGGAGCTGCCCACGGGTTCGCAGCTCATCGTGATTCTGGATGACGAATGGGCGCGGATTGAGCGCCAGCCGTCGACGCCCGTGACGGGCGGGCTCGTGGGAGCGGACCAGCTCGCGTACATCACCTACACCTCCGGCTCGACGGGGACGCCCAAGGGCGTGGCCATTCCGCACCGGGGCGTGGTGCGCCTGCTCATCGGCGCACACTTCGTGGACCTGGGGCCGTCGGAGGTGGTGCTGCAACTGGCGCCCCTGGCCTTCGACGCGTCCACCCTGGAGATTTGGGGCGCGCTGCTGCACGGGGCGCGCCTGGTGCTCCATCCCCAGCGGACGCCAGACCTGGCCGAGCTGGGACAGGCCCTGCAACGGCATCAGGTCTCCGTGCTCTGGCTGACGGCCGCGCTCTTCGACCAGATGCAGCAGCACCAGCCGGAGGCCCTGGGCAAGGTGCGTCAGCTCCTCGCGGGCGGCGATGTGCTGCCGGCGCCTCGCGTCCGTGAACGGCTGGCGCAGGGCGTGGGCTTGGTGAATGGCTATGGCCCCACGGAGGGCACCACCTTCACCGCGTGCCACCGGATGTCGCCGGGCGACGCCGTGGGTGACTCCGTCTCCATCGGCCGCCCCATCGCGAACACCCAGGTGTACGTGCTGGCCCCCGACATGCGGGCCGTGCCCGTGGGAGTTCCGGGCGAGGTGTTCATCGGCGGTGACGGCCTGGCCCGGGGATACCTGGGCCAGCCCGCGCTGACCGCCGAGCGCTTCGTGCCCCATCCCTTCGGGCCTCCGGGCGCCCGGCTGTACCGGTCGGGTGACCGCGCGCGCTGGCAGGCGGACGGCACGCTCCAGTTCCTGGGACGCGTGGACTTCCAGGTGAAGCTGCGCGGCTTCCGCATCGAGCTGGGGGAGCTTGAAGCCGCCCTGCGGACCCACGCCGCGGTGGAGACGGCCATTGCCGTGGTGCGCGAGGACCTCCCTGGCGACCGGCGGCTGGTGGCCTACGTGACGCCGGAGGACGTGGACACCCCGTCCCTTCGGGAGCACCTGCGCCAGCGGCTCCCCGAGTACATGGTGCCCAACGCCGTGGTGGCGCTGAGCACCCTGCCCCTGTCGCCGAACGGCAAGGTGGACCGCAAGGCGCTCCCGGCGCCGGACCTGTCGCCCGCCGAGGACACGCAGGCGGCGGGGCTGCCCCTGCTCCAGCAGCAACTGGCGACGCTGTTCCGGGAGGTGCTGCGCGTCGAACGCGTGCGACCTCAGGACGACTTCTTCGAGCTGGGAGGCCATTCGCTCCTGGCCACGCAGTTGGTGACGCGCATCCGCGCGGCGCTTGGCGTGGAGGTCCCGCTGCGGACGATGTTCGAGGCCCCCACGCTGGCGGGACTGGCGGAGCGCGTCGAGGCGCTGATGATGCAGGCCTCGCGCGCGGCGATGCCGCCGCTGCTCCCCGTGCCCCGGGACGCGGCGCTGCCCTTGTCCTTCTCGCAGCAGCGCCTGTGGTTCCTGTCGCAGCTCCAGAAGGGCCAGGCCGTCTACAACGTGCCCTTCGCCCTGAAGCTGTCGGGAGCGCTGGACGTGGACGTGCTGCGGCGCACCTTCGCTGAAGTCGTGAAGCGGCATGAGGTGTTGCGCACCGCCTTCACCGCGACGGAGGGCCTGCCGACGCAGCAGGTCCAGCCGGCGCCGGAGGTCTGGGACCTGCCCGTGGAGGACCTGTCCGCGCTGAATGGGCCGGCTCGCGACGCGCGCGTGCGGCACCGGATGACGGAGGAAGCCCACTTCCCGTTCAACCTGGCCGTGGGGCCGCTGCTCCGCACGGTGCTGCTCCGGCTGGACGCGGAGGAACACGTGTTGCTGCTGTGCCTGCATCACATCGCCTCGGACGGCTGGTCCCTGGGGGTGCTGGTGCGCGAGGTCGCCGCGCTCTATGCCGCGTTCAGTGAGGGGCAGCCGTCTCCCCTGCCGCCCCTGGCCGTGCAGTACGCGGACTTCGCCGCGTGGCAGCGTCAGTGGGTGCAGTCGCAGGGAATCCAGACGCAGCTCGACGAGCTGAAGCGCCACCTCAAGGGCGTGCCCGCGCTGGAGTTGAACGGCGACCTGGGCCGGCCCACGACCCGCACGGTTCGAGGCGCGAGCCAGTTCTTCACGGTGTCGCCGGAGCTGGTGGAGGCGCTGGAGCAGGTGGCGCGTGAGCAGGGGGCCACGCTCTTCATGGTGCTGCTCGCGGCCTTTGAGGTCCTGCTCTCCCGGTACTCGGGCCAGAGGGACTTCTGCGTGGGCAGCCCCATTGCCCACCGCACGCAGTCCGAGCTGGAGCCGCTGGTGGGCTTCTTCGTCAACACGCTGGCCCTGCGGGCGCGGCTGGACGGAGCCCCGACCTTCGCGGAGCTGGTGTCGCGCGTGCGCGAGGAGTCGCTGGCGGCCTACGTGCGCCAGGACGTTCCGTTCGACCGGCTGGTCGAGGCCGTTGGTGGCGAGCGCGGCGGCGGCAGGTCGCCGCTCATCCAGGTGATGTTCGCCTTGCAGAACGCGCCCATGCAGCCGCCGTCGCTGCCGGACGTGACGGTGGAGCCGCTGCGGTCCACCACGGAGACGGCGCGACTCGACCTCACCCTGTCGATGATGGACCAGGGGGACGGCGGCTTGGAGGGGGCGCTGGAGTTCAGCCTCGACCTCTTCACGCCTGAAGCGGCGCAGCGGCTGACGCGCCACTTCCACACGCTGTTGGAGGCCGTCGTGCGTGATCCGCGGACGCGCATCCATGCCCTGCCGCTGCTGCCCGAGGACGAGCAGCAGCAAGTGCTGAAGGGCTTCCAGGGGCGGGAGCTGGCGCCCGCGTCGGAGGCGACGATTCACGCGCTGATGGAGGCGCAGGTGGCGCGCACGCCGGACGCGGTGGCGGTGGCGTTCGAGACGGAGCGGCTGACGTACCGGGAGCTTGAGGCGAGGGCCAACCAGGTGGCGCACCACTTGAGGGCCATGGGGGTGGGGGCGGAGTCGCTGGTGGGCGTGTGCC
>NZ_JABXEP010000208.1:0-10280 GCF_013372605.1 Myxococcus sp. AM009 | reverse complement strand
CGGACCTCTTCCACCAGGCCGCCTCGGTGCTACTGCCCCTCTCCCAGCACCTCCTGCAATGCATTGCCTCGGCGGACGTGGTGTGGGCGGACGAGACGCCGCTGCGCGTGCTGGACGTGAAGAAGACGCGCCTGGGCTACCTCTGGACTTTCCTCACCCAGAATGCGGCGGGCGAATGGCTCATCGGCTACCGCTTCAGCATGGGCCGGGCCAGCAAGACGCCGAAGGAAGTCCTGGGTGGCACCGCGGGCGCCCTCGTGGTGGACGCGTACACCGGCTACAACGCGGTGACGCTGCCGCAGGGCCGGGTGCGCGTCGGCTGCTGGGCCCATGTGCGTCGCCGCTTCTTCGACGCGCTGGCGACCGCGCCCGAGGCGCGTGAAGCCCTGGACTTCATCCTCGAACTCTACCGGGTGGAGGCCCAGGCGCGAGAGGCGGACGTGGTGCGCACCGCGGCCCACCGCGAGCTGCGCCAGGTGCACAGCGCCCCCGTCCTCGCCAGGCTGCGCGTCTGGCTCGAAGCCCAGGCGCCGCGTCACCCGCCCAAGAGTCCACTGGGCCAGGCCATCTCCTACGCCCTCAAGCAGTGGGAGGCCCTCACGCGCTTCGTGGAGAATGAGCGCCTGCCTCTCGACAACAACCGCTCGGAGGCAGCGCTGAGAAAGGCGGCCCTGGGCCGTAAGAATTTTCTCTTCGTCGGCCACGAGGCCGCGGGAGAGAACCTCGCGGGCCTCTATGCACTGGTGGCTTCCTGCGAGGCCAACGGCGTCAACCCCGAGACGTATCTCGCGGACGTCCTGCTGCGCGTGCAGACACACCCCAACTCGCGCATCGGTGAGCTGCTACCCCACGAGTGGAAGCGGCGACGCGCCGCCGACCCTCCCGATTCGCCCCTCCAGCTCAGTCACTGAACAGCTCTCGCTCGTCGAGGCGCTCGCCGAGCACGGTCCTCGTCCGCCATCAAGCCTCCTGGCACGACGTCCACCGGACGGGTACCGATGCCCCACCGAGCGCGCACCTCGTGCTCACGCTCGCGCGTCGCTGGACGGTCCGCGCCCAGTTCTAGGAGCGTGTTGCGGTAATCGCGGTGGGGCTTGCCCGGAGGGAGGCCCGCGTGGTGAATGCCGGGCATGAGCAAGAAGTTCCGCCCCTGAAATGTTGAGTTGAGCTGAGAGAGTTGAGCCGACAGGTTGAAGGGCTCCAGGCCCAGGTCGTGCGTGGCGATGGCGTGGGAAGGAGGTAGCGTGGCGCGGCCATGTCCGACAGCCCGCGCGTCCTCCTCATCGCTGAACGCTTTCCTCCCGACATCGGAGGCCTGGCCCGCAGTGGCGCGCGCACCGCGGGCTCGTTGGTGAAGCTGGGGGCCCGGGTGGACGTGCTGGCCTGGACTCGCACGGCGGCGCCAGGCGCGCTCCAGACGGTGGCGGACGCCGGGGACGTCTCACCCTTCGCGCGAGGCGTGACGCTCCACCGGCTGGGGCTGTTCGGCAGCACGGACCTGTCCATGCAGCACACGCTCGACGTGCTCGGCTACCTGCACGCGAAGCATCACTACGACCTGGTGTGGGGGCACTACCTGTCTCCGCCCGGGTTCCTCGCCGTCGCCTTCGCCGAGTCCGTGGGCATCGCCTCCACCGTCAGCGCCCGGGGCAACGACGTGGACCAGCTCATGTTCCCCCCGGGCGACTTCGCGCGCCTGCTGTGGACGCTGCAACGGGCCCGCGTCCTCACCGCGGCCTCCGCGGACCTGGGCCGGAAGATGCGCATGCTGCTGGGGCGGGACGAAGCCGTGGAGGTCATCCCCAACGCCGTCGACACCGGCATCTTCTCACCCGGCCCCGCGGACCCGGCGCTCCGGGCGCGGCTGGGCATCACCCCCGACGAGGCCGTCCTTGGCTTCTCCGGGGAGCTTCGGCACAAGAAGGGCCTGCCCTTCCTGCTCTCCGCCCTCACCGCGGTGCGCCGCGTCCGGCCCGCGTGCCTGCTCGTCATCGGCGAGGTGCGGCCGCGCGACGCCGAGCACCTGGTCGCCTTCCGCGCCGAGCATCCCGAGGACGCCGCGCGCATCCTCATCTCCGGGCCGCTGGACACACCGGAGGCCATCGCCGCGCACCTGCGCCTGTGTGATGTCTACCTCCAGCCGTCGCTGTGGGAGGGCATGCCCAACGCCTTGCTGGAGGCCATGGCCTGCGCCCGGCCCGTCATCGCCAGCGACGCCGGCGGCATCCCCGAGGCCGTGGATGACGGACGCAATGGCTTCATCGTCTCCAAGGCCCTGCTCAATCACCTGGGGCAGGCGTGCCTGGACGTGCTCTCCCTGCCGCTCGAAGAGCGCGCCGCGATGGGCGCCGCCGCCCGTCAGCGCATCGAGGAGCGCTTTCAGGCTCACGCGGAGGCGGAGGTGCTCCGCCGCGTGCTGGCTCGCGCCATCCCGAGCCGCTCTTCGTAAGCGCTCACCAGGGCCTCGCCCGCGCGGCTCCACGGGAAGTCGCGCGCCACGCGCGCTCGCGCCTTCGCGCTCATCGCGGGGCCCAGGGTGGGGTCCGCCCTCAGGGCCTTCACCGCTTCAACAATCGCCTTCGCCGAGCCCGGCCGTATCAACATCACCTCGTCCGGCGCGGCCAGCGTGCTCACCACGGGGAGGTTGCTGGCCACCACGGGCGTCCCGGTGGCCATGGCCTCCAGCAGCTTCAGCGGGCAGCAGCCCTGCACGCAGTTGCGGTCGTTGAAGGGCAGGGGCACCAGCACCACGTCGCAGGCCTGGTGCAGCGCCGCCAGCTCCGCCTGGGGCAGGGGCTCCCGCAGCTCCACGGCGCCCTCCAGCAGCAGGTCCCCGCACCGGTCCATCAGCGCCCGCCGCGTGTGCCGACGCAGCGGCCCCACCAGCGTCAGCACCGTGGGCAGCTCCCGCCGCAGCAGCCGGCAGGCGTCGATGGCGTGGTGCACACCCTGCCAGGACGTCATCGTCCCGCTGTACAGCAGCCGCACGGGGCGCCCGGGCTCGAAGGGTCGCGGCGGCGCGTACCGGAACACCTCCAGGTCGGCGCCATTCGGAATCACCCGCACGCGCGAGGACTCCACGCCCCGTGCCGTCACCAGGTACTCCGCCGTCACCGCGCTCGGGGTCACCACCAGGTCCGCGCGCGAGAGGCAGACGTCCTCTTGCGCCACCAGCTTGCGCAAGAGCTCCGCGTCATCCGCCACGTCCGGGTAGTGATACTTCAGCTCGATGGAGGGCAGGCCGTTCACCTCGAAGACGAGCGCGTCCGTCAGCGCGTCCTTCTGGCAGGCGACGGGGTAGCCTTCGAAGATGGAGCGCACGTGCACGACGGAGGCGCGCGGCCGTCCGCGCCACCAGGCCGCCAGGTGCGCGCGGAACGACAAGGCCTGGGCCATCAGGTCCTTCCCGCGTGACTCCAGCGGGTGGTACGTCACGCCCTCCACCAACGCGAGCGGCCCGGTGGGCGCGCTGGGGTTGTCCCGGAGCGCGACGAGGTCGACCTGGCCAAAGGCCGCGCCCAGCGCCTCCACGAAGGCCCGGATGTGCACCGCGGCGCCCTTGGGCGAAGGGAAGCGGTCGAACGACGCGTAGACGATGCCGGTGCCGGGAGCGTGAGACACACGCGTGTTGCTATCACAGGAGGGTTTGACCCCTACGGCACGGACCCTTACGCTTCCCCCTCTTTCGTACCGCCGAGGGGGCGCGACCCATCGTGGCTTTCAACATTGACCGCTTTCGCGAGGAACGCGTCTACAGGTGCAGCGGCCCCGTCGGGGAGCTGAGGGAAGACCTGGAGCGGCTGCGCGTCCTGGACGTGGAGGTGGAGCAAGCGCGGCGGAGCTGGGGTCAGTCGACCCTGTTGTGCCTGGCCGCCGCTGTCATCATCTTCATCTTTCGAACGACGCTGGAGGAGGGGCCCGAGGACGCGCTCGCGCTGCAGCTCACCCAGTGGGCGGGACTCGCGCTGCTCGTGGGGTCCGTGGGGTGTCTTACCGTGTACCTGCGCTTCCGGAGCCTGGACCTGGAGAACCGGCGATACACGCTGGCCTCCCAGGTGCTCCACCGGCTGCGCCGTGACATCGGCCCTGACGCGCCCGTGAAGCTGGTGCTCGACTTCACGCCCGTGGACAGCCCGGGGAAACTGCAGGGCAAGCGCGTCACGCCCACCGGCTGGGACGCGGAGAACTTCGCCGACCCGTGGTTCACCCTCCAGACGCGGCTGCTGGACGGCACGCACCTGCGCATCGCCATGGTGCAGTGGCTCGAGAAGCGCTCGCGCACCCGGCGCAGCAGCAGCGGCAAGACCAAGACAAAGCACCGGAAGCGGAGCTGGGCGCTGCTCCAGGTCCAGCTCCGCGTGAAGGCGGAGCGTCATCCGGACCTGGCGCTGCTGGAGCCGGAGGCCCGCCAGGCCATGCGCCTGCCGGACGGCGCCGCCGTCGACAAGCTCCAGTTGGGCGAGGACCGGATGTCCCTGCGCACTCTGGTGGAAAGTGAATGGGACGCCGGCCCCGCCATCCCGTCGAACGCGGTGGATGCGCCGAAGACGGTGGTGATGATGTTGCTGAGCCTCTACCAGGTCCTCAACTACTCCAAACACCTGCGCAAGCAGGCGAAGGCTTCGTGATGATGGGCATGGGCCGGTTCCTTCTCTGTTGTTCCCTGGTCGCGCTCACGGGCGCCGCCGGAGGCTGCAAGCCCGGTGACACCGAGCCGCCCCCCGCCATGCGCGCGCTGGAGGTGCCCCGCGCCCCCGCGGCGGTGAAGGGCCTCGCGGGCAAGCTCAAGTTCAAGGACGACGCCGACCGCGCGCGCTTCTCCCTCAAGCCGAAGGACGACGGCGCCAAGCTGGTGGACGGCGAGGAGCGCGAGCTGGCGCGCTACAAGTGGAAGGGCGCGGCGCTGAAGGTCTCCGGCCCGGATGACGTGGCGCTGGGGTACGTCGTCGGCTCCGCGGGCGGGGCGCTCACCGTGCGGGATGGCGAGCAGCGGCAGGTGCTGTTCACGCTCGCGCGGCAGGGGCCAGGCTGGCGTCTCAACGACATGAAGGGCACGCTCCTGTACTCCGTGTGGCCGGAGGACGACGGCGCCCGCATCCAGGACGGCGCTGGCGCGGACGTGGCCCGCGTGAAGGTGCGTGAGGGCAAGGTGTCCCTGCGTGATGCGAAGGGGCGCACGTTGCTCGCCACCAAGTCGCTGCTGGCGGCGGAGGCCGCCGCGTGCCTCGCCTTCGAGGCGCTGGAGCCGCCGCTGCGCATGGCGCTGCTCTTCTACCTCCAGGCGCCGCCGTCCCTGGAGCGTGTCCAGCCATGAGTGGGTTGCTCTGCCAGGCGAACGTGGGCTTCCTGTTCTCCCATGGCTGTGGGAGCGCCGCGGCCATGACGTGCATGCGGTGCGCGATGCCCCTGTGTGAGCAGCACGTGATGCCGGTGGGTGGGGAGATGCTCTGCGCGACGTGCGCGCGGCAGCACGAGGACCACACCGGCGACGAGGGCGGCGTGGACGAGGACCACCCGAGCTACTACTACGACGACTACGGGTACTACGGCGCCGCCGCCACGTCGGGGCGCGGCAGGGCCCACGACGCCAACGACTTCACCGAGGCTGACGGCGAGAGCCTCCGCCACGAGGACGACGCCTCCTTCGAGGAGGACATGGGCGGGAGCTGATGGCCGGCCGCTGGCTCGTCTATGCGCTGGGAGGCGGCATGGGGCACCTCACCCGTGCCTCCGCGCTGGCGCGCGCGGCCTCGCGCCGAGGCCACGCCGTCGTCCTGCTCACCAACAGCCCGTTCGCGAGCGGGCTCCCGCTGGAGGACGTGCTGGGCACCGGTGTCGAGGTGCTCCGGCTCAACCCCGCCCTGGGGCGGGAGGCCGTGGGAGAAGTGGTGGAGCAGTGCCTGGAGGACGTGCGCCCGGACCTGTTCGTCGTGGACACCTTTCCCCGGGGGCTCGGGGGCGAGCTGGCGCCGCTGCTGCCCTCCGTGCGCGCGCGCAAGGTGCTGATCCACCGCGACGTGAACCCCACGTACGTGAAGCAGTACGGCCTGGCGCGGGCGGTGGACGCGTTCGACCTGCTGCTCGTCCCGGGCGAGGCCGCGCCCTTCGCGAACCATCCTCGCGCCGTGAGGACCGCGCCCTGGCTGCTCCTGCGCGCCAGCGAGCTGCTGCCCCGTGACAAGGCCCGCGCGCGGCTGGGCGTGCCCGCGGAGGACACGCGCGTCCTGGTGGCGGTGATGGGCTGTGGCACCCCCGAGGAAGTGGGGGAGGCGGGGCACATCGCCGCTCGGCTGGAAGCGACGCTGGGGCCCGAGGCCGTGGTCCGGTGGCTGGTGCCGCCTGGAGCGGCGATGGATGCGCCAGCGTCCGCGCCGCGCGCCAAGCAAGGCAGGCGGGCTGGGGCTTCCCTGGAGGAGGGCCTGGCCCTGCGCAGGTCCACGTGGCCCGCGCTGGCGGTGCTCCCCGGCGTGGACGTGCTCGTCGGCGCGGGCGGGTACAACACCGTGCAGGAGGCCCGCGCCACCGGGACGCCCTTCGTGGCGCTCGCGCGGCCCCGGCTCTACGACAGGCAGGCCCTGCGGCTGCGCCCCGAGGAGCGGGCGGGCTCCGTGGAGGCGCTGGTGGCGCGTGCCGCCGGCCTCGCCCGTGCCTGCCCGGCTCGGAGCGAGAGGCCCTACGTCAGCGGGACGGACGACGCGGTGACGCTCATCGAGCGCACCGTCCTCAGTGCTTGAGGTCCTTGTGTCCCGGCGCCGGGTCGATGCCGTGCGCCATGATGAAGTGGTAGAGCGCCTGCGGGTCTTCCTTCGGTCCGCCCATGAGCTCGACCAGGAAGTGGCCCTGGGCGCCCGTGTCCGGGTCGGGGGCGACATTCACCTCCGTCACCTCGCGGCCGGGGATGACCAGCTCGCCCACCAGCACCTTGCCCTTGAGGACCTGCACGATGTGCTGGCGCTCCTCTTCCAGGAGGGCCCAGTGGAAGTCGTCGTGGTCATACAGCATGGCGTCCACGGAGCCGCACCGCAGGATGCAGTGCGTGTGCTCCTGGAGCCAGCGCCAGAAGCCATCGAATTTCAGGGTGCGTACCGGCTGGGAGATGATGTCCATGGAGGCCTCTCGCTCGTCGGCCAGGGGGCTTGCCGACCGCGTATCGTTCCTCCCTAGCACGGCTGACGCTCTCCGGTGACGTCCGCTTTCGGGGAACTGGCGGGGCGTGCCCGCTTGCCATCCGGTCCGCGAATCCCGTGGGCCTTGGCCGTGTTGCTTCTCTCAGGAATGGGGCGGCCCTCGTGCCTGGGAGCCCCGTGAGGAGCGCAAGTGAAGGTCCCTTCGGGTGTCTGCCCGGTGTCCCAGATGGCCCTCGTCCTGCCCGGGGTGGCGCCATGAGCCTGCGCTCCTGGCTTGCCGCCACCATGGGCGTGCTGACGTTGATGACGTTGGCGGTCGCCACCCTGCTCATCGTCTTGACGAGCGTGCTCGACCGCTCGGCCGCGACGTTGGGGGTCGCCGTCGAGGGCATCCGGGTGTCCGAGGAGTTGGAGGTGGGTCTGCTGGCGCACGACCGGATGGTCCGGGAAGGGCCCGCCCGGGTGCCGCGCGGCCCGGACGGGCTGCCGCGGTCCGAGCTGGAGGCTTCGCTGTACCGGCAGATTGGGGAGCTGCGGCGCATCGCCTCGACGGAAGCGGAGCGCGAGCGGCTCGACGAGGTCCGCGAGGACGTGGATGCCTACTTCTCCGCCCAGCGGGACCTGGCGCGCGCGGAGTGGGAGGCGGGCCCGGCGCTGGACGCCGCGTTGAATGGCCTGGAGCAGGTCATCGCCCTCAACGTGGAGAGAGCGCGCGCGGCCCGCTCGGAGTCGGAGCGGTGGAACACCATCGCGGACTTCGTGGGCGTGGTGCTCTGCAGCTCGCTGCTGCTCGGCGTGCTCATCGTGAGCGCGCTGCTGCGGCGGGTGGCGCTCCAGCCGCTGCGGGACATCAGCCAGGCCATGCGCCGCTTCGGCGCGGGCAGCAAGCGCACCCGGGCGCCGGAGGCCGGGCCCACCGAGCTGCGGGACATGGCGCGCACGTTCAATGAGATGGCCAACAGCCTGTCCCACCAGCAGGAGCAGCAGCTCGCGTTCCTCGCGGGCGTGGCGCACGAGCTGCGCAATCCGCTGTCCGCCCTCAAGTTGTCCACGGCCCTGTCGGACCGCGGTCGCGCCCAGCTCACGCCCGAGCGCATGGACCGCACCCTGGCCCTGGTGGGGCGGCAGGTGGAGCGGCTGGACCGCATGGTGGGCGACCTGCTCGACGCCACCCGCATCGAAGCCGGCAGGCTTGAGCTGCGCCCGGAGATGCGGGACGCGCGTGAGCTGGCCCGCGAGGTGGTGGAGCTCTACCGCTCCGGCGACACCGGCCATGGCCTCCGGCTCAGCCTGCCGGACGTGCCCGTGCCGGTTCGGGCAGACCCGGCACGGCTGGAGCAGGTGCTCCACAACCTCATCAGCAACGCGCTGAAGTACTCGCCGGCGGGCAGCACCGTGGAGGTGGCCGTGCGCCGCGAGCAGGACACGGCTGTCCTGTGCGTGACGGACCAGGGCATCGGCATCTCCGAGGAGGAGCGGCGCCTGCTCTTCGCGCCCTTCCAGCGCGCCGGCAACGCCCGTCAGCGCGCCCCGGGCGTGGGACTGGGCCTGTCGGTGGCCCGGCGCATCGTCGAGGGGCACGGGGGCAGCATCGACGTGGTGAGCCAGCCCGGCCATGGCTCCGTCTTCTGTGTGCGGCTGGCCGTGGCCGCCGAGGCCGCCCGGCACTCCGAAGAGGACGCGGGGCTGACGTCCCCCCAGGACACCCTGCACTGAGGGGCTGCCCCCAGGTTGGCGTGAAGCGTCGCATGGCGCGCGTCCACGTGGAGACGGCGGATGCGTTCACGCGAGGCTCGACGTACCTTCGGGGTCCAACCTTCAGGAGTCGCCTGACCTTATGAAGATTTCGCGCCGCGCCGCGCCGCTCGCCGCCCTCCTGGCCCTGGGAGGGCTGGGGGCGTGTGCCTCTCGCCAGCAGGCGCCGACCGCCGCCGCGAAGGCCGAAGCTCCGCGGGCCGCCGAGCCTGTCGTCCAGTCCACGGAAGGGGGCTTCTCCGTCGCGATTCCCGGGCCGGTGAGCGAGGAGCGCCGTTCGCAGGAGACGGATGTCGGCGCGGTGACACTCCACACCTTCATCGCCGTGCGGCCGGAGGTGGACACCGCCTACTACGTCTCCTACACGGACTTCCCCGCGGCCGCGGTGTCCCAGGCGGACCCGCGTGACGTGGTGGCCCGGGCCAGCCACGGGGCGCTGGAGGCGCTGGGCGCCACCGGGCTGTCCGCGCGGCCGCTGGTGCTGAGTGGCTTCCCGGGCTGGGAGGTGGAGGGCGTGTCCGGCCCGCGTCACCTGCGCGGACGCTTCTTCCTGGTGGGGCCCCGGCTCTACCAGCAGCTGCTGCTGCACCCGGAGGGCAAGCCGCCCCAGGACGCGGACCGCTTCTTCGAGTCCTTCCAGTTGGACCCGCAGGTGGCCGCGATGTTGACGGGCGCGCGGCGCTCCTGAAGGGGGGCGTCAGTGGCGGTGCTCACCCACCGCGCTCAGCAGCACGTCCATGTCGAAGGGCTTCTTGAGGATGGCGCGGACCCCGGGGAGCTGGGCGCGGCCGCTCGCCGTGACGAGGATGATGGGCAGCTCCGCCAGGCGCTGCTCCTGCTGAAGCCGGCCGACGAACTCCTCGCCGTCCATGACGGGCATCATCAAGTCCAGCAGGATGAGGCACGGCCGCAGCGCGTGGGGCCCGGACAGCAGCGCCAGGGCCTCCTGGCCGTTGGCGGCCTGGGCCACGGCGTAGCCTTCGAAGGACAAGATGTCCTGGACGGCCTCCCGGATGTCGGCGTCGTCGTCCACGACGAGCACGGTGTTGGACGCGGTGCTCACGGCTTCGAGCCGCTCTGCCCCTTGCGCAGCCTTCCGAAGAGCTGGGTCATGGTGTCTTGACGGCATGAGAGCGTGTGTTCCAGGGAGCTGAAGCCTCGGCGCGTGAGCTTCACCGTAACCGGCGCGTCTGTCACGCACTCCAGCGTCACCGACAGCGGCGTGGTGCCTTCCGTTCGACCGTTCACAGACACTGTCGCGCCCGCCGGCGCGGAGTCGACCATGAGCAGGCTGACACCTTCCATGAACGCGCGCTGCTCGCGGACCTCTCCCTCGCGGACCTCCGAGGGCGGGTCGAACTGCGGGGCCAGCGTCGTCTCGGGGCGGGGGGTGGCGAC
>NZ_JABXEP010000207.1:0-10447 GCF_013372605.1 Myxococcus sp. AM009 | reverse complement strand
GACGATGGGCGTGGGGGTGGGGTGCTCTTCCGGCCGGCTTGAGGAAGGGGTGCCGCGGCTGCTGGAGGCGCGCGTGGGGATGAGCTCCTGGAGCAGCTCGGTGGGCACGCGGATGATGGGCGTCGGCGCGGGCGGATCGTCCCGCTGGCGCTCATAGGGCGAGCGCACCACGGGCGTGGCCGAGGCGGTCTCATCCCGCTCCTTGTCGTAGGGCGAGCGCACCACCGGTGTGTGCGACGGCGGCTCGTAACTCGCACCGATGACAGGGCCGCGAACGACCGGAGTCGGCGCGGGGGCTTCATCCGCGTCCCCGGCAGCTTCGCGGTTGCCTGCGTCCGTCCGGTTCAGCGCGGCGGGCGCCTTGACGATGGGCGTCGCTGCTGAGACCTCGCTGGAATCCTCGCTCACGGGCGAAGGAGGCCGGCCCGGCGGAGGAGGAACCTTGACGACGGGCGTCGGTGCCGGCGGTTCGTCCGCGTCTTCGACCTCCGTTGCCTGGACGATGGGCAGCGCGCTTTCGGAATCGTCGCCGCTCGCGTCCTGCGCCGCGGCGTGCTCGGGACCCTCCAACGTCGCGTCCTGGGCGGCCACGCTGGACGCGGAGGCCTCGCGCTCGCGCAGCGGCGCCCCCATCACCACGGGTGGCTCGATGGGATTCGTCTCGAGCTCCGTCTTGATGAGGCGCGTGTCGAGCCCCTCATCGAGCACCTGTCCCATGACCAGCGGCAGGTCTTCGCGCGCACGGCCCGCGGCAGGCGCGTCGTTGTCCTTGCGAGGCTCCGGCGCTTTCCTGGCGACCGGGGCCGCGGTGGGAGCGGGCTCGGGGGGCAGCAGCGCCGCCAGCCGGTTCGTGGGCGTTCCCGTCACCGTGGTGGGCGGGGGCAGGTCGTCCTCGCTCGTGGTGGAGACTGGCTCCGACCGCTTCTCCAACAGCGAGTCATACAGGTCCAGGAGCTTGCCGCGGATGAGTCCCGCGTCGAGCGTCACCTCCGCGTGCGCCCGAGCCACCTGGCCCAGCGTCATCCGGCGTTTCACGTCGCGCGCCAGCTCGATGATGCGGTCGGCCAAGGCCTGGCTGTCACCCGGTGGGAAGAAGACGCCCGCGCCAGCCGGGATGAGCTCCCGCGTCACGGGCAGGTCCGCCGCGATGACGGGGCGGCCCGCCGCGCAGTACTCCGACACCTTCGCCAGCGGCCCGCCCTGAACGCGATTGCGCTCCACGTCATCCATGGGCAGCACGCCCACGTCCGCGAGCGCGAGCACCTTGGCCAGGTCATCGTGGTGCACCGGGGGCTGGAACTCCACCCGGTCGCCCAGGCCCAGCTCCTTCACCAGGTCATCCAGATGCGGCTGCCAGTCCGCGTGGCGTGCGCCCACCAGCGTGAGGCGCACCTCTTGCTTCCGAGCCGCCAGCGCCACCGCGCGCAGCAGGGTGGACAGGCCCTGCCACCCCACCTGGCTGCCCAGGTACATCATCCGGAGGGGGTCGCCGTCCGGGGCGCCCAGCACCTCGGGCGTGAAGGGCTGCAGGTCCACTGGCGCGGGCAGCACCCGGACCTGCTCCTCACTGGCGCCGAGCGACTGGATGTACGCGCGCGTCGTCTCCGAGCCGGTGACGACGAGGTCCGCGTTCATCAGGCAGAACAGCTCCTGCCTGCGAATCTTCGACAGGAAGCGCCGGTCCCCCTCCGTCTGCGGGTGGGTGTACCGCAGCTCCTGCGAGGGGAACGTCTGGGCCTCGTAGATGAGCCGGTACCCGTAGTCGCCCTTCAGCTCGCACAAGGCGTATCCGCCGAAGGGGTCCGTGAAGTGGGCGAGCGCGTAGTCCTCGCTTTCGAGCTGCCGGCGCACGGCCCGCTCGAAGGCCTGGATGCGCGAGGCCAGGTCCCCCGAGCCTACCGGGACGCGCAGCAGCCGGGCCCCCTGGTACTTCTCGATGTGGGAGTGGTCAGGCGTCTTCGCCGACAGCACCACCACGGAGAAGCGGTCTGGCAACGCCTTCAAGTATTCGGACAAACGACGGGATGAACCCGACGGACCGGGGATGACGTCGAAACTGCACAGGAGCAGTCTGGGCAGGTCGCTCAAGCGTGGGCAGGATACCTAGCCGCCCCCTGAGTGTCATCGGGTGATGGAACGAGAAACGGGGGTCGGGCGAAGAACACATGTAATGCTGGCACGTTGACCCTCTACGACCAGCGACCTAAAGGCCTGCTTGCCTATGGAAGACCTCAAGAGCGTGACGGTCAGCTACCTCAGGGAGTTGGCGCGGAAGCACCTGGGGAGCGGCTACAGCCGGATGAAAAAAGAGGAGCTGCTCGCAGCCCTGGCCGCCTACGTCCCGGCCCTGGGGAGGCTCGCCCGGCTGGCGGGCATCCGCGTGCCCGCCAAAAGTTCGACCCCGAAACCCGAGGCGGCTGGCTCGCAAGGCCAGGGCCGGGTGTCCGCGCCCAAGCGGGTGGCGGCCAAGCGGACCTCGGAGAGGCCCGGGAGCAAGCCACCCGCCAGACCCGCGCAGGTGGTCACGTTCCCGCCCAAGCCCCGAGTGGAGCGGGCTCGCGAGTCGGTGACGCCCGTCACGTCTTCCCTCACGAAGTCGCCGGAGCCGGCGCCGCCGCCCGTCGCGCGGCCCGCGCCCGCGCAAAAAGCCGCGGAGCCCGTGGTGGAGGGCTTCTTCGTGGCGCGCGTGGCTGGCGAGGAGGAGGCGCGCAGCCACCACCTGGTGGAAGCAGCGCCTGCTCCGCCTCCGCCCCCCGTGGATACCGAGGGCTTGGGCGAGCTGCCGGAGGGGTATCAGGACGACGCCGTCCTCCTGCTGCCCAGGGATCCGCACACGCTCTTCGTGTCCTGGGACTTCAGCCTGGGGGCCCTGCTGCGCGCGCAGGATGCGCTGGAGGCGCCGAGTACCGTGCTTCGTGTGTTCGGTGATGAACAGATGGAGCAGGCGTTGGACTTCGCGGTGGAGGCTCGCGGCTTCTACATCCAGGGGTTGCCGGCGGGGCGGACGTATCGCGTGGAGGCGCACTGCGTCGGGCGCGATGGGCGAAGTCGCCGCATCGGTGCTTCGAGCAACCGCGTGACGCTGCCTCCCGCGGGCGTCTCCACGGATTTGACGGTGCGTTTCCTTCGGGTTCCTCCGCTCGAAGCGGCGCTGCCCGAGGCTGTCGTGGAAGCGCCGCCACCGGAAGAGGAGCGTGAGTACGTGTCGTGGCGCCGGGTGAACCTCCCTGGCAGTGGTGGCGTGCTGGATGTCCCGGAAGTCCACAGGGAGCGTCGCGGCAGGGATGTGGCGGAGGCGCACCTGGAGGGCCCCGCGCGAGCGCCGGGCGCTTCGGACCAGCGGTACGTGGGCTCAGTGGGGCGAGCGGCGGGGGCTTCGGACCAGCGCTATCAGGTGGATGAGGCGCGTGGACCCGTGACTGCTCCCGTGCCGCGCTACCTGGAGCCCCTGGGCCGTGCGCCGGGGGCTTCGGACATGCGGTATGCGGAAGGGGGCGCTCGCGAGGCGGGGAGGGGGCAACCGTCCCGTACATATCTGGACGTGAAGGGCATCCCGGGCGCGTCGGACCTGCGCTACGCGGACGGCGGTGCGGCTGGCTCAACAGGCAGCGGCGCTTCACCTCATCGCTACCTGGACGTGAAGGGCATCCCGGGCGCATCGGACCTGCGCCACGCGGACGGCGGTGCGACGCGCTCGCCGGTCAGCGGCGCTTCGCCTCATCGCTACCTGGACGTGAGGAGCACTCCGGGAGCGTCGGACCTGCGCTACCTGGAGTCGCCGCCCCGCGCGCCGGGTGCATCGGAGCAACGTCACCTGGGTTCCCCTCCACAGCGGACCAGCGCCTCGGACCGTCGCATCGCCGATGCTCCGGCTCCACCGTCGGGCGCATCCGACCGCCAGCACGAGGACGCGTCGTCGGCCCGCACAAAGACCGAAACCTCCGCGAAGGCCGCTCGCGGCTCCGGCGCGCAGCATCCCCCCGCGGTCGAGGAGCACCACCGCTACTTCGAGGCTCCGCCACGTCCGTCCCGCGCCGCGGTTCCCGACCGCGACGCCCAGGAGGAGGGGGACGCCGCCGACACGGAGGAGCACCACCGCTACTTCGAAGTGCCCCGGCCCCGCGGGGAAGACGCGGCCCCCCAGCGCACGGCGGCTCCTGCCTCCTTCGAGACCCGAGAGGGTCCCGCCACCCCTGACGCGGCCGAGCCGCCTCCCCGGAAGCCGCCTTCAGAAGACGGCCGCTCCTGAACCCGCACGGAGACATTGAACGACCATGAGCCTGGGTTCCCTCGCGCTGGTGCTCCACGCGCACCTCCCCTTCGTCAGGCACCCCGAGCATGAGGACTTCCTCGAGGAGGACTGGCTCTACGAGGCCATCTCCGAGACGTACCTCCCGCTGCTCCAGGTCTTCGACAAACTGGCGGAGGACGGCGTCCCGTTCCGCCTGGCGATGACGCTGTCTCCGACGCTCGTGTCCATGCTGCGCGACGAGCTGCTGATGAGCCGCTACGCGCGGCGGCTGGACCTGCTCTGTGAGCTGGGCGCGCGCGAGGTCCACCGGACGCGCGCCGACACCACCTTCGGCCCCATTGCCCGGTTCTACCGGGACCACTTCGAGTCCCTGCGCCGCGCGTTCCACGACCGCTACAAGCGCGACCTCGTCGCCGCGTTCCGGCGGCTCCAGGACGCGGGCTACCTGGACATCCTCACCTGCAACGCGACGCACGGGTTCCTTCCGCTGATGCAGCAGGTGCCCGAAGCCGTCCGCGCCCAGGTGACGGTGGCCGCCAACCACTACCGCCAGCACTTTGGCAGGGACCCCGCCGGCATCTGGCTCGCCGAGTGCGGCTACTACCCGGGCCTGGAGCGCCTGCTGGCCAGCGAGCGCATCCGCTACTTCTTCGTCGACACGCACGGCCTGACGGACGCCGTGCCCCGGCCCCTGCACGGACCCTACGCGCCCGTCTTCACCGAGGCGGGCGTGGCCGCGTATGCCCGCGACCCGGAGAGCAGCCAGCAGGTGTGGAGCACCGAGCACGGCTACCCGGGCGACCCGGACTACCGCGAGTTCTACCGGGACATCGGCTGGGACCTGGACCTGGACTACATCCGCCCGTTCATCCAGCCCACCGGCGAGCGCAAGAACACCGGCTTCAAGTACTTCCGCATCACCGGGAAGACGAACGAGAAGCGCCCGTATGATCCGCTCGCCGCGCGGGAGCGGGCCTCGGTGCATGCGGGCAACTTCCTGTTCAACCGCCAGCGGCAGATGGAAGACCTGGCCTCGCGCCTGGGCGGCCGGGAGCCGGTGGTCGTCGCGCCCTATGACGCCGAGCTCTTTGGCCACTGGTGGTTCGAGGGGCCCCAGTTCCTCGACTTCCTCATCCGCAAGGTCGCGTATGACCAGAAGACGTTCCGGCTGGTGACGCCGTCGGATGACTTGCGGGAGCATCCGGAGAACCAGGTGGCGACGCCGCCGCTGTCCTCGTGGGGCGCGGGGGGCTACGCCAACATGTGGCTCGACGGCAGCAATGATTGGATCTACCGCCACCTGAACCACTGCGCGATGCAGATGGTGGCGCTGGCGCGGGACTTCCCGGCGGCAGGTGCGCTGCAACGCCGCGCGCTCAATCAGGCCGCCAGGGAGCTGCTGCTCGCCCAGTCCTCCGACTGGGCCTTCATCATGAAGACGGGCACCATGGTGGAGTACGCCCAGCGCCGCACGCGCGAGCACCTCCTGCGCTTCCAGCGCCTGCACGAGCAGCTGCGCGGCGGCAGGCTGGACGAGGGCTGGCTCTCTCACGTGGAAGGCCGGGACAACCTCTATCCAGAGCTGGACTACCGCCTCTACCTGCCTGCCTGAAGCCAGGGGGGGCAGGGTGGGGCGATGTGTCCTCCTGTCGCCACGACAGACGGTTTGGCTTGCGGGGCAGGTTTTCGGCTTTAGCTTGGTCTTCATATGAACCGTTCGACCGTCTCGTTCCGGAAGGCGCTCGTCGCCGCGCTCCTGGTCGCGTTGCCTCCCGCCGCGGCTGTCGCCCAGGCGCCGAAGCCGCCTCCCGCGGCCACCCAGCCGGGCGCCGGCAACGTCCTCCAGCCCGCGACACGGGAGGCGCAGACGCTCCCATCGCTGGCGCCGCTGGTGGAGTCGGTGAAGTCAGCGGTGGTCAACGTGGACGTGCAGGCCCGGGGCGGCGGCATTCCGCGTGGGATGGAGGACAACCCGCTCTTCGAGCGCTTCTTCGGTGGAGGCCGCGAGGGTGGCAGTCAGCGCCGCGAGCCGCTGCGCCAGGGCGCGGGGTCCGGCTTCATCATCGACCCGAAGGGCGTCGTCCTCACCAACAACCACGTCGTGGAGGATGCCGTCAGCATCACCATCCGCCTGGACGACGGACGCAGCTTCACCGGCGAAGTGGTGGGGCGGGATCCGCTCACGGACGTGGCGCTCGTGCGGCTCAAGGAGAAGGTGGAGAACCTGCCCACCGTGAAGCTGGGCGACTCGGATGCGCTGCGCGTGGGGGACTGGGTGGTGGCCATTGGCAACCCCTTCGGTCTGGCCTCCAGCGTCAGCCTGGGCATCGTCTCCGCGCGGGCCCGTGAGATTGGGGCCAGCCAGTACGACGAGTTCCTCCAGACGGACGCGGCCATCAACCCGGGCAACTCGGGCGGTCCGCTCTTCAACATGAAGGGCGAAGTGGTGGGCATCAACACCGCCATCGTCGGCGGTGGCTCCGGCATCGGCTTCGCGGTGCCCAGCACGCTCATCGGCTCGCTGCTGCCGCAGTTGGAGAAGGAAGGCTCCGTCACGCGCGCGTGGTTGGGCGTGGGCATCCAGGATTTGACGCGGGATTTGGCCAGCGCGCTCAAGCTCTCCGTGAACCAGGGCGCCATCCTCACGCAGGTGATGCCGTCTTCTCCCGCGGCGAAGGCGGGCCTGAAGCAGGATGACGTCGTCATCGCCATCGACGGGCGGGCCGTCACCTCCAGCGGCGAGCTGACGCGCATCGTGGCGCTCAAGCGTCCCGGGAGCACGTCCACGTTGACGCTCTTCCGCGACGGCAAGAAGCGGGACGTGAAGGTGGCGCTGGGCACGCGGCCGGACCTGGAGGGCGTGGCCTCGGCGAAGCAGCGGCCGGAGGACTCGCAGGAGAGCTCCCGTCGCGTGGGCGTCAGCCTCCAGAACCTGGATGCGCGCACCGCGCAGCAGGCCGGCTTCACCGACAGCAGCGGCGCGCTCATCACCGACGTGGTGCCCGGCTCGCCGGCGGACCGCGCGCAGCTGGAGCCCGGCATGGTCGTCATCGAGGCCAACCGCAAGAAGGTGGAGAACGCGGACGCCCTGGCCCGCATCATCAAGGGCGCTGCGTCCGGGAGCACCTTGCTGCTGCGCGTGACGGCGCCGGGCGGGGCTCGCAACCTGCGCGCCCTGCGGGTGCCGTGAGGCTGGAGCGAGGGAGCGGCGGATGAGCGTCAACTACGTCGCGCTGGGTGACAGCTCGGCCGTGGGCGTGGGGGCGGCGCGAGGTGGGGGCTACCCCGCACGCCTCGCCTCCCGGCTGCGCGCGGGCGGCCTGCCCGTGGGCCTCAGCAACCTGGGGCAGAGCGGCGCGCGCATCCGTGACGTCTTCACGGGGCAGGTGAAGCGCGCCGTGGCCGCGCAGCCCACGCTGGTGACGCTGGGCATCGGGACGAATGACGTCTGGCGCAGCACGCCCCTGGAGGACTTCCAGGACGACCTGGACCGCATCGCCCGCCGGTTGAAGCAGACCGGGGCGCCGCTGGTGGTGGTGAACCTCGTGGACCTGGCGCTGGCCCCGGTGGCGCGGCTGGTGCCCGCGGCGCTCTACGAAGGGCGCATCGAGCCCTTCAACGCCGCCATCGCGGAGGTGGCCCGGGTGCACGGCATGCACCACGTGGACCTCTTCACGGCGAGCAAGGACATGATTCCCAAGGGCCCGCACTTCTTCTCGGAGGACGGCTTCCATCCGTCCGCCGAGGGGTATGAGGCGTGGGCGGACCTGATGCTGCCCACCGTGCAGACGCTCGTGCGCCGCTGAGCGCCTACGCCTTGGCCACGCCCCCCGGAGGCTTGGGGGCGGCTGTCACGGTGGGAGGCTCGGCGGCGGGCGTGTGCGGGCCCCGCTCGCGGCCCGGGTGCAGCTCCATGCCGGCTTCGTACAGGGTGGTGCGGTTACGGCCGGTGCGCTTGCTGAAGTAGAGCGCCGCGTCCGCGCTGTCCACCAGCTCCTCCTGGCCGGCGGCGTCGGAGGGGAAGTGCGACACGCCAATGGACACCGTGACGTGGTTGCCCGGCAGGCCCGGCTGGACCAGCGCCACGGATTCCGCCACCGCGCGGCGCAGCTTCTCCGCGACCTCCACGGCCTCCGCCTTGTTCGTCTGTGGCAGGAGGATGACGAACTCCTCGCCGCCGTAGCGCGCCAGCGTGTCCACCTTGCGCACGCGCAGCCGCAGCACGTCGCACACCCGGCGCAGCGCCTCGTCACCCACGCGGTGGCCGGCCAGGTCGTTGATGCGCTTGAAGTGGTCCACGTCCACCATGAGCAGCGCCAGCGGGGTGCCGAAGCGGTTGGCTCGTGCCAGCTCCAGCTCCATGCGCTGGAAGAGGTGGCGGCGGTTGGGCACGCCGGTGAGCGGGTCCGTCATGGTGAGCTTCACCGTCTCCGCGTGCAGCCGGGCGTTCTTCACCGCCGTGGCCACCACGTCCGCCACCGCGGTGAGCAGCTCGATTTCCTCCGCGGAGAAGCTGGCCACGTGGGGGCGCTGGAAGTTCATCACGCCCAGCAGCGTCTCCATGTGCACCATGGGCGCCGCCAGCAGCGCGCCGGTGTTCAGCCCGCCCTTCACCAGGTCCGGTTTGGCGAACACGCTGGAGCGGTCCGCCGTGTCCGGCAGGTACACCGACTTGCGGGTCTCCGCCGCGCGGCCGCAGGCGCCTTCTCCCAGCGCGAACGTGAGTCCCTCCGCGCCGCGGCCCTCCGGCCAGGCGTGCTTGATTTCCAGCAGGCCCTCCGGGTTCATCAACATGATGGAGAACTCGGGGATGCGCAGCCGCTCCGTCACCAGGCGGGTCACGGCGTCCAGCAGCTCATCCAGCTCCAGCGTGGCGTTGAGCGAGCGCGCCACGTCGAAGAGCAGCGACAGCTCCTTGAGGCGGTCCTCCAGTTCGTCCTTGAGGGCCAGCTTCTCCTTCACCAGCTCCAGGTCGCGGTGGGTGTCGATCTCCTCCGCCTTCATGGAGGTGAGCCGCGCCAGCATCTGGTTGAAGGCCGCGCCCAGCCGCGCGAACTCGTCGGTGCCCCGCGCCTCCGCGCGCACCAGCAGGTCGCCCGCCTCCGCGCGCCGCATGGCCGCGCTCAGCTTGCGCAGCGGGCGGGTGAGGACGAAGTGCAGCGCCAGCCCGGTGATGAGCGCCAGCAGCACCACGAACAGGCCCATGGAGCCGAGCGCCGCGCCGAACACGGACGACAGCTCCTGGTGAAGCGCCGGCTCCGCCATGCGCAGCTGCAGGATGCTGGCGCCTGGCACGTCGCCAGCGGTGTGGCAGCCGGCGCACTCCGGCCCGCCGAGGGGACGAATGACCTCCGTCATCCGCGCCACCGAGCGCGCCCGCTCGGGGCCCGGGGCCGTCAGCCGCGCGGCCTCCGGGTGCGTCGTGCCCTCTTCACCCGTGCGGCGGGACCAGAGGATGCGCCCGTCCGGCGTCAGCACCCGGACGTCCTCCACCGAGCGGAAGAGCCGGGTGTCGGAGCGCATCACCTCCGTCACCGCGCCATGGGCCGGAGCCCCGCGCGCCTGCGGAAGGGTGAAGGTGGAAGCGACGAACTCCGCCAGCGCCAGCGACTCCACCTGGGTGGCGTCCTGGACCGCGACCCGCGCCTCACGCCAGAAGTGGCCGACGCCCAGCAGTGCCACGAGCAGCCCGGGCAGGGCGATGCTCCACAGCAGCTTGCGACCAACGGTGTCGGGACCCAGGGGCATGCGGGTGCTCGCAGCTCTCGAGCGCGGGGTTTCGGACTGGTTGCACGGAGTTCAGGCGGTCCGTGAATTGTCAGGTGGCTGACGCTACCTGTCAAACGAAGCGGTGAAATCATCCTACGATTGCGCTGACGCTGGATCACCTCCTGGTGCATCAATCAGGTGGATTCCTGGAGATTCCATGTCGACCGAGTTTCTCACCTCCGCGCTGCTGCCCGTGCCGCACGGCTTCGCCACCCGCGCTGGCGGCTGTTCGGAGGGGCCCTACGCGTCACTCAACCTGGGGTTCTCCGTGGGCGACGAGCGGGCGCGCGTGGAGGAGAACCACCGCCGCCTGGCACAGGCCGCTGGCGCGCCGCTCGAAGCGCTGAGCCGCGTGTCGCAGGTGCATGGTGATCGCGTGGTGGAGGCCCGGCGCGGGGAGGGGGCCCAGGGGCTGCGCCCCACGGA
>NZ_JABXEP010000206.1:0-10766 GCF_013372605.1 Myxococcus sp. AM009 | reverse complement strand
GCTGGGGGCCCTGGAGCGGCTGGGGGCCGAGGTGCTGCCCCTCGCGGTGGACGTGGGGGATGAGGCGCAGCTCGCCGCGGCGCTGGCGCGGGCCCGGGAGCGCTTTGGTCGCATCGAGGGCGTCCTCCATGCGGCGGGGGTGCCCGGAGGCGGCGCGCTCCAGCTCCAGACGCGCGAGCAGGTGGAGGCCGTCTTCCGGCCGAAGGTGCTCGGCGCGCTCAACCTGGGCCGGCTGCTGGCGGCGGACCCTCCGGACATCTTCGTCCTGTGCTCGTCCGTGACAAGCCTGCGAGGTGCGCCGGGACAGGTGGCGTACGCGGCGGCCAACGCCTTCCTGGACGGCTACGCCCACCTGCTGCGGTCGACGGGGCTGCGCGCCGTCTCCGTCGGCTGGGATACGTGGGGCGAGGCGGGCATGGCCGTGGCGGCGCTTCGGGGCGCCCGGGCGCGCTCGGCGCCGGGCGTCCTGCCGGGACACCCGCTGCTGGGGTCGCGCCAGGTGGAGGGCGAGGACGTCGTCTACACGCAGGTGATGGGGCCCGAGCTGCAGTGGGTGCTCGATGAGCACCGGGTGCTCGGCCAGCCGCTGATGCCCGGCACGGGCTACCTGGAGATGGCCGTCCGCGCGCTCACCGCCGAGCGCCCCGGGAGGACGGTGGAGCTGAGCGACGTCGTCTTCGTGACGCCGCTCACGGTGATGCCCGATGAGCGCCGCGAGGTGCGGCTGGTGCTGAGCCCGTCGGGGGCGCGCCTGCGCTTCCGCGTCCAGAGCCGTCCGGCCTTGTCGCCGGAGGAGGCGTGGCGGGAGCACGCGCTCGGCACGGCGCGTTGGACGGACGAGGCCGCCCAGGTCCAGCCGCTGGGGGCCGCGGAGGCGCGGTGCACCGAGGTCCTGGAGTCGGCGCAGTCGCTGATGGGGGACGCCGGCGAGCATCACATCGTCTTCGGCCCGCGCTGGACGACGGTGGACACCCGGCTGTCCTTCGGGAGCCGGGAGCTGCTGGCGACGTTCTCGCTGGCGGACGCGTACCGGGACGAGTTGGGCACCTACTGCTTCCACCCCGCGCTCATGGACGTGGTGACGGGGTACTCACGCCTGCTGGAGCTGCGCGAGCGGGGCGTGGCGGGCGCGGCGGCGCAGGGCTTGTTCCTGCCGCTGACGTACCGGCGGCTGCGCGTGTACGGGCCCGTCCCGGCGCGCGTGCGCGTGCACACGCGGTGGCGGACCGACACGGAGGACGCGGCGTCGCTGCGCGTGTTCGACATCACCCTGCTGGACGAGCAGGGCACGGTGCGGGTGGACGTGGAGGGCTTCACCCTCAAGCGGCTCGACGACATGCACCAGACGTTCTCCGCGCCGACGGGAGCGGAGGGACCCGCGCGGGACGCCGCCGCTCCCGGGCGGCTCACCCTGCCGGGCGCGCTGAGCAACCAGGAGGGCGTGGAGGCCCTCTCGCGCATCGTCGCCGGCTTCGAGGGCGCGCACCTCTACGTGTCCCGCTCCCCCCAGCGCCCCCGCGTCGCGGAGCGCGCCGAGGCAGACTCCGCACCCCGGAAGCAGGGCGGCCGGGCCCCGCGTCCGACGCAGCGCACGCCCTACGCGGCGCCTCGCGACGAGGTGGAGCGGCAGGTGTGCGAGGCCCTCGCCGAGCTGCTGGGCGTGGCGTCCGTGGGCATCCACGACAACTTCTACGACCTGGGGCTCAACTCGCTCCTGATGGTGCAGCTGAGCGCGCGCCTGCGCGAGCAGCTCGACGTGCAGCTGTCGCTCAACGCGCTCCTGGAGCACGCCTCGGCGGCGCAGATTTCCGCGCAGGTGGCCGCGTCGAGGCACTCGTCCGCCGCGGCCCCGGCGCCGCCGGGCGAGCCCGCCCTTCCTCCCGGCGTCGTGCGCCTGCAGAAGGGCGCGCCCGGCCGCACCCCGCTGTTCTGCATCCACCCGGCGGGGGGCTCGGTGTTCGGCTTCCTGCCGCTGGTGCGTCACCTGGACCCGTCTCAGCCGGTGTACGGCATCCAGGCGCGCGGCGTGGACGGCGACGTGCCGCCCGACACGCGCATCGAGGACATGGCGCGGCGCTACCTGGAGCTGGTGCGCCGCCTCCAGCCGGAGGGCCCCTACCTGTTCTGCGGGTCCTCCATGGGGGGCACCGTGGCCTTCGACATGGCCGGGAGGTTGACGGCGCTCGGCCAGCGCGTCGACCTGCTGGCGATGCTGGACACGCCGTCGGACGACGGCGGCACGGTGCGGCACTCGGAGCCGGTGACGGATGACTTCGTCCTCGACTACGTGAAGAAGCTCTCGCCCGAGATGTCCGACGCCTTCGTGCGGATGAACGCGGAGAACGGCGGCAGCTTCCTGCGCCTGTGGCGGGCGCACAACGAGGCCCTGCTGCTCTACCAGGCCGAGCCCGCCGACACCCGCATCCTCTACTTCCGGGCCCGTGTCCGGGACCACCTCATCCCCCACCATCCGGAGTACGGCTGGATTGGCAAGGCCCGCCGGGGCATCGAAATCCACGAGGTGGAAGGCAACCACCTCACCATGAGCCTGGAGCCTCACGTGGAGAGGCTCGCCGCCCTGCTCAGGGAGCGTCTGCCGTCCTGAGCGTCCACCGCCTTCCGCATCCATTGCTCGCCGCCGGGGCGAGGAGAACCGAGTCATGTCCCGAGACACCGAATCGATGTCGCTGGAGGAGAAGAAGCAGCTCCTGAAGCGCCTCCTGGCGCGGCAGGACGAGGCCCCGCGGGCGGCGGCGGTGCCAGCGCCCTTCGCCCTCTCCCAGGGGCAGTCCGCCCTGTTCCACCTGCACCAGTCCAACCCGGACAACCACGCGTACCACACGCTGTTCTCGTTCCGCGCGCACGGCCCCCTGGACGTGGAGGCCCTGCGGCGCGCGGCGGAGGTGCTGGTGGACCGGCACGAGGTGCTGCGCACGACCTACGGCGTGGAGGACGACGGGCGGCTCGTCCAGCGCGTCCACGCGCAGGGCACGCTCCCCCTCACGCTGCATGACGCGCGCGGCGTGTCTGCGGCGGAGGTGCGCCGGCGGCTCGTGGAGGAGGTGCGGCGGCCGTTCGACCTGACGACGGGGCCGGTGGCCCGGCTGAGCGTCACCCGCGTGGACGGTGGCGAGCACCTGGTGGTCTTCACCCAGCACCACGTCTCCAACGACGCGCGGGCCTTGCAGGTGCTCCAGCGGGAGCTGCTCGCGCTTTATGGCCAGCTCGTGACGGAGGGCGCGCCGCGCCTGCCGCCTCCCGCCGTGCAGTACCGCCAGTTCGTGGAGTGGGAGCGGGCGCTGCTCGCGGGCCCGCGCGGCGAGGTGCTGGAGCGCTACTGGACGGAGCGGCTGGCGGGCGCGCCACCCGCGCTGGAGCTGCCCACCGACAAGCCCCGGCCCGCGGAGCAGGGCTGCCACGGCGACACCGTCATCCACGAGTTGGATGGGGGGCTGGTGCGGCGCGCGGAGGCGTGCGCGCGGGAGCAGGGCGTGACGCTCTATACCTTCCTGCTGGCCTGCTTCCACGTGCTCCTGTCGCGGCACACGGGCCAGCGCGACGTGCTGGTGGGGACGCCCACCAACACGCTCATGTCGGCGGAGGACCCGTCGTTCCAGGACGTCGTGGGCTACGCCGTCAACCCGGTGGTGGTGCGCGCGTCGGTGGAGGAGGGGCTGGGCTTCGACGCCTTCTGCCGGGACTTGCAGCGGCGGGTGCTGGAGGCGCTGGAGCACCAGGCGTACCCGTTCCCCCAGCTCGTGGCGAAGCTGGGCGGGCCGAGGGACGCGTCGCGTCCGCCCGTCTTCCAGGTGATGTTCAACTACCTGCCCGTCAGGGACCGCGACCCGCTGGCGATGCTCGGCCTGTCCGTGGACGAGGGCCGCACCTTCCAGGTGAACGGGTTGACGCTGTCTCCCTACGTCCTGCCCCAGCAGGAGGCCCAGTTCGACGTGGGCATGGAGTGCCTGAAGCTGGGCGAGCGGCTGGTGCTGGCGCTGCACTACAACGCGGACCTGTTCGTGGCCCCCACCGCCCGGCGGTTGCTCGAGCGCTTCGAGTGCCTGCTGTCCGACGCGGTGGAGCGCCCGACGGCCTCGTGTGACGCGCTGGAGCTGGTGTCCGCGGCCGAGCGCGAGGAGCTGCTCACCGGGCTCAACCCCCGGCCGGTGGACTGGGTGGATGGCCCGTCCATGGTGGATTTGGTGGAGGCGCAGGTGCGCCGCACCCCGGACGCCATCGCGCTGTCGGTGGGGGACACGCACCTGACGTACCGGGAGCTGAACGCGCGGGCCAACCGCCTGGCGCACCATCTGCGCGCGCGCCACGGCGCGGGCCCCGGCGTGCTGGTGGGGCTGATGGTGGACCGCACCGAGTGGCTCGTCATCGGGACGCTCGGCATCCTCAAGTCCGGCGCGGCCTACGTGCCCATCGACCCGGCCTATCCCGCCGAGCGCGTGCGCTACCTGCTCCAGGACAGCAGCAGCCGGGTGCTGCTCACCGAGCCGCGGTTCCTGGAGACGGCGCGCCAGGGCTCCCCCGCGGAGTGCGTGGACATCAGCGCCGCGCAGGCGGACTCGGAGCAGGACCTGGCGCACCGCCCCGACTGCCAGGACCTGGCCTACGTCATCTACACGTCCGGCTCCACGGGCCGCCCGAAGGGGACGCTCATCGAGCACCGCAGCGCGGTGTCCTTCCTGCGCTGGTGCCAGACGGAGTTCGACGCGGCCGACTTCGACGTCAGCTTCTTCGGCACGTCGTACTGCTTCGACCTCTCCATCTTCGAGCTGTTCTACACGCTGTCGGTGGGGCGTCGAATCCGGCTGCTGCGCAACAGCCTCCAGATTTCCGAGTACCTGGACACCGAGCGGCGCATCCTCATCAACACCGTGCCCTCCGTCGTGAAGGAGCTGCTGGCGGCGGACGTGGACCTGGGCAACGTCACCCTGCTGAACATGGCGGGCGAACCCATTCCCCAGAGCGTGATGTCCCAGCTGGGGGGGCTGCCCCTCCAGGTGCGCAACCTGTACGGCCCCAGCGAGGACACGACGTACAGCACGTGCTACCGCTTCCCCGGCGATGACCCGAAGGTGCTCATCGGCCGGCCGCTGGCGAACACCCGGGCGTACATCGTCGACAAGGCGCTGCGGCTGCTGCCCCGGGGCGTGCCCGGCGAGCTGTGCCTGTCGGGGGATGGCCTGGCGCGCGGCTACCTGGACCGGCCGGACCTGACGGCCGAGCGCTTCGTGCCCGACCCCTTCGTGGCCGGGAAGCGCATGTACCGCACGGGCGACATCGCGCTGTGGCGCGCGGACGGGAACATCGACTTCCTGGGGCGGCGCGATGACCAGGTGAAGCTCAACGGCTACCGCATCGAGCTGGGGGAAATCGAGGTGGCGCTCTCGAAGCACCCGGCCACGCGCGAGGCGCTGGTGCTGGCGCGGCCCGGGGCTTCGCGGGACATGGAGCTGGTGGCCTGGCTGGTGTGCGACGGGCAGGTGGAGCCGCGCGAGCTGCGGGCGTTCCTGGAGCAGCGCCTGCCGCGCTTCATGGTGCCGGGGCACTTCGTCTTCCTGGAGGCCTTCCCGCTCACGCCGAACGGGAAAATCGACAAGAAGGCGCTGGCGGCGCCGGTGCCCGAGGCTTCGTCCCGGAGCGCGGCGCCCCCCGTCGCGCCGCGCAGCGAGCTGGAGCGGGCGCTGCACCAGCTCTGGGAGCACGCGCTGAACGGCAGGCGCTTCGGCATCGACGACAACTTCTTCGACGTGGGCGGCAGCTCGCTGCACCTGACGCAAATCCACATGTCGTTGCAGCGGCGGCTGGGCCGGAAGATGCCGATGACCGAGCTGTACCGCTTCCCGACCATCCGCGCGCTGGCCGAGTACCTGGACCGGGGGCCGGAGACGCAGGCCGAGCCGTCGAACGACGAGCGGGCGGAGCGCCTGCGCAAGCAGGAGCAGTTCTTCCGGGCGCGCAAGGCGCGCCGGAGCTGAGTTCGCGCGAGGTGACGGGCCGGCGAGGGGCCCGTCGTGAAGGTTCATGGCCCCGTGGGGCTGGAAGAGGCGTGGAGATGACGGCTGAGACGTCGATGTCGGAGCAGTCCATCCAGGCGTGGCTCGTCGCGCGCATCACCGCGCTGCTGGGCCTGGAGCCGCAGGCGCTGGACCCCCAGGAGCGGCTCAGCCGCTACGGGCTGGACTCCGTGAAGGTCGTGGCGTTGATGAAGGAACTGGGCGGAGTGCTGGGGCGCCCCGTGTCGCCGCTGCTGTTCTGGCGGCACCCCTCGCTTCACGCGCTGGCGGCCGCGCTCGTCCGTGGGGACGCGGAGGCCCCGCCGACGGCGGCGACGGAGGGCGCGCGCCCCGTGGACGAGCCCATCGCGGTGGTGGGCCTGGCCTGCCGCATGCCGGGCGCGCCGGACGTGGTCACGTTCTGGCGCCGCCTGTGCGAGGGGTACGACGCCATGCGCGAGGTGCCGGCGGAGCGCTGGGACATCGACGCGTACCACGACACCGAGCCCCAGGCGCCGGGGAAGATGGTGGCCCGCCGCGCGTCCTTCGTGGACGGCGTGGAGGGGTTCGACCCGCTCTTCTTCGGCATCTCCCCGCGCGAGGCGGCGGAGATGGACCCGCAGCAGCGGCTGATGCTGGAGCTGGCGTGGGAGGCGCTGGAGGACGCGGGCGTGCCCGGCCCGACGCTGCGGGACTCGAACACGGGCGTCTTCGTGGGCGCCATCTGGCACGACTACGCGGTGCTGCACCAGGGCGCGTGCGCGGCCGTCACGCCGCACACGGCGACGGGGCAGGCGCTCAACATCCTGGCCAACCGCATCTCCTACGCGCTGGGCCTGCGAGGGCCCAGCATCACCCTGGACACGGCGTGCTCCTCGTCGCTGGTGGCCGCGCACCTGGCCTGTCAGAGCCTGAGGGCGGGCGAGTGCCGGCTGGCGCTGGTGGGGGGGGTCAACCTGCTGCTGGCGCCGGAGACGAGCGTGGCGCTCACCAAGTTCGGAGGGCTGTCGCCGGACGGGGCGAGCAAGGCGTTCGCCGCGGACGCCAACGGCTTCGCGCGCGGCGAGGGCGCGGGCATGGTGGCGTTGATGCCGCTGTCGGCGGCGCAGGCGGCTGGCGTGCCCATCTACTGCGTCATCCGCGGCGGCGCGGTGAACAACAATGGCTTCGGCAACGGGCTGACGGCGCCCAGCGCGTCCGCGCAGGAGTCGCTGCTGCGCGACGCGTACGCGCGAGCGGGGGTGGCGCCGGGCCGCGTGCACTACGTGGAGACGCACGGCCCCGGCACGGCCCTGGGAGACCCCATCGAGGCCGGCGCGCTCGGCGCGGTGCTGGGCGAGGGGCGCGCCGAGGAGGGCGCGCTGCTCATCGGCTCGGTGAAGACGAACATCGGCCACCTGGAGGGCGCGGCGGGAATCGCCGGACTGCTCAAGGTGGTGCTGGCGCTGTCGCGCCGGCGCGTGCCGCCCAACCTCCACTTCGACGTGCCCAATCCGCTCATCGACTTCGGCGCGCTGCGGCTGAAGGTCCCCGAGCGGCTGCTGCCCTGGCCCGCCGAGGAGGAGCGGGCGCTGGCGGGGGTGAGCGCCTTCGGCTGGGGAGGCACCAACTGCCACCTGGTGCTGGAGGAGGCGCCGGGCGCGCGCGCGGAGCTGCTGACGCTGGCGGCGTCGGACGCGGAAGGACTGCGCGCCCAGGTCGAGCAGGTGGCGGCGCGGGCCGCCGACGCGGAGGCTCCCGAGACGCTGGCGGCGCTGTGCCAGTCGCCGGCGCGAAGCGGGGACATTGGCGCGCACCGCGCGGCCTTCATGGCCCGCTCTCGCGCCGAGCTGCTGGCGCAGGCGCGGGCCTTCCTGGCGGGACAGGAGCGCGTCGGGCTGGTGGTGGGGAGCCCGGCGCGCCCCTCGCCGCGCATCGCCTTCGTGTGCACGCCCCAGGGCTCCCAGTGGGAGGGCATGGGGCGTGAGCTGCTGTCGCGCGAGCCCGTGTTCCGCGCGCGGGTGGAGGCGCTGGACGCGGCCTTCCGTCCCCTGGCGGGCTGGTCGCTGGTAGAGGCGCTGGTGACGCCGCACCCGCGCGCGGAGGACGCGGACGTGGTGCAGCCGCTGCTCTTCGCGGTGCAGGTGGGGCTCGCGGCGCTGTGGCGCTCGTGGGGCGTGGAGCCGGAGGTGATGGTGGGCCACAGCCTGGGCGAGGTGGTGGCCGCCTGCGTCACCGGCGCGCTGAGCACGGAGGACTCCGTCTGGCTGGTCCACCACTACAGCCGGTTGCAGCAGCGCACCGCCGGCCGCGGCGGCATGGCGCTGGTGGGGCTGCCGGCCGCCGAGGTGGAGGGGCTGCTGTCGCCCCTGGAGGGGCGGGTGGTGGTGGCGGGCTACAATGACGCGTCGACGACGGTGGTGTCCGGCGAGGCGGGGGCGCTGGACGCGCTGCTCGCGGAGCTGTCCTCGCGCGGGGTGTTCTGCTCGCGCATCCCCGTCAACGTGGCCGCGCACAGCCCCGAGATGGACGCCATCCGCGAGGACCTGGACGCGGCCTTCGCGCGGCTGCGGCCCCGGGCGAGCGCCCCGCGCTGGGTGTCCACGGTGACGGGCGAGGACCTGGAGGGGGCGTCGCTGGAGGCGTCGTACTGGAGCCGCAACCTGCGCCAGCCGGTGCGCTTCACGCAGGCCATCGAGAAGCTCGCGGCGGAGGGCATCGACACCTTCATCGAGCTGAGCGCGCACCCGGTGATGCGCCGCTCGCTGGAGCAGGCCCTGGCCCGGACGGGGCGGGCGGCGCTGACGGTGGCGTCGATGCGGCGCGACGACGCGCGCGGTGGGCTGCTGGATGCGCTGGGCGCGCTGTTCGCGTGGGGCGTGCCGGCGCGCGGGGCTGGCGCGAGGCCGGTGGTCGACCGGGCGGTGCTCCTGCCGCTGTCCGCGCGGACGCCCCAGGCGCTGGCGGACGTGGCGCGCGCGCTGGTGGCGCGCTGGGACGAGGCGCCCGCGCCGTCGCTGGCCGACGTGGCGCGCACGCTGGCGCTGCACCGGGCGCCGCTGGACCAGCGCTTGGCGCTCGTCGCGAAGGACGTGGCGGGCGCGCGCGAGGGGCTGGAGGCCTTCCTCCGCCAGGCGCCGCGTCCGGGGCTCGTCGTGGGGCGGGGGCCCGTGCCCGCGCGCGCGCCGGTGGTGTTCGTCTTCCCCGGCCAGGGCTCCCAGTGGGTGGGCATGGGGCGCGAGCTGCTGTCGGCCGAGCCCGTCTTCCGCGCCGCCATGGAGGACTGCGACGCGGCGCTGCGGGCCTTCGTGGACTGGTCGCTGCTGGAGGTGCTGGCTTCGAGCGAGGCGGGCTGGCTGGAGCGCATCGACGTGGTGCAGCCGGCGCTCTTCTCGGTGCAGGTGGGGCTGGCGCGGCTGTGGCGCTCCTGGGGCATCGTCCCGGACGCGGTGGTGGGCCACAGCATGGGCGAGGTGGCCGCGGCGCACGTGGCCGGGGCCCTGTCGCTGGAGGACGCGGCGCGCATCATCTGCCGTCGGAGCCGGCTGCTCTTGCGCACCAGCGGGCAGGGCGCCATGGCGGTGACGGAGCTGACGCTCGACGAGGCGCGCGAGGTGCTCCGCGGCGTGGAGGACCGGCTCTCGGTGGCCGCGAGCAACAGCCCGCGCTCCACGGTGCTCTCCGGAGACCCCCACGCGCTCCAGCGGGTGCTGGAGACGCTGGCGCAGCGGCAGGTCTTCTGCCGGCCCGTGAAGGTCAACGTGGCCTCGCACAGCCCGCAGATGGAGCCGCTGCGCGAGGAGCTGCTCGCGCTGCTCGGCGACCTCGCGCCGCGAGCGGGCGAGGTGCCGCTGCACTCGACGGTGCTCGGGCGCGTGGCGGACGGCACGGAGCTGACGCCCGCGTACTGGGTGCGCAACCTGCGGGACCCGGTGCTGCTGTCGCCGGTGATTGAGTCCCTGGTGGGCGCGGGGCACGGGCTGTTCGTCGAGGTGAGCGCGCACCCGGTGCTGCTGCCCTCCATCGAGCAGACGCTCGCGCACCTGGGCAAGGCGGGCACGGTGCTGCCTTCGCTGCGGCGCGAGCAGCCCGAGCGCGAGGTGATGCTGGAGTCGCTCGGGACGCTCTACACCGAGGGCCGCGCGGTGGCCTGGCGCGCGGTGACGCCAGAAGAGGGGCGCCAGGTGGCGCTGCCGACGTACCCGTGGCAGCGGGACCGGTACTGGTTCCAGCCGGGCGCGGCGGGCGCCTCCCGGGGCGCGGGGCAGGGGCACGCGGTGCTCGGCGTGGCGCGCCGGTCCTCGCTGCGGCCGGGGGCGCGCTTCTGGGACGTGGACGTGGCGGTGGAGCGGCTGCCCTACCTGAAGGACCACCGCGTGCAGGGCACGGTGGTGCTTCCGGCGGCGGCGTACCTGGACTGGGCGCTGGCCGCGGCCCGCGAGGGCCTGGGTGACGGCCCATGGGTCCTGGAGGACGTGCGCATCGACGAGGCGCTGGCGCTGCCCGAGGAGGGCTCGCGGCCGACCCAGTTGGTGCTGACGTCCGAGCCGGCCGGGGGCGCGTCATTCAAGGTGTCGAGCTTCGTGCCCGTGTCGGGGGCGGGCGCCGAGGTCTGGACGGTGCATGCGTCCGGGGCCGTGCGGACGCCGGGCGCGGAGGGCGCGCCGACGCCGGTGCCGCTGGACGAGGTGCGGCGGCGGTGCGCCCCGTCGCGCGACGGGGCGGCGCACTACCAGGAGATGGAGGAGCGCGGCCTGGGCTATGGCCCGACCTTCCAGG
>NZ_JABXEP010000205.1:0-11557 GCF_013372605.1 Myxococcus sp. AM009 | reverse complement strand
CGACTCCGGCGTGCTCTCCGGCCAGCAGTTCGACCTGGCGCTGCTCGATGAGGCCACGCAGGCCACCGAGCCTTTGGCGCTGCTCGGCTTCCTGCGCGCGCCCCGCGTCATCCTCGCTGGCGACCCGGCACCGGCAAGTCCACCGTGCTGGCCGAGGTCGCCGCCCAGGCCGTGGCGGACGGCAAGCGCCTGCTCTGCACCGCCGCCAGCAACGCCGCCGTGGACCACCTGTTGGACTTGTGCCTGGACAAGGGCCTGCGCGCCATCCGCGTGGGCCACCCCGCCCGCGTGGCCGCGCGGCTCCAGGAGCACACCCTGGACATCGTCGTGGAGTCCCACCCGGACCGCGCCGTCTCCCGCGACCTCTTCGACGAGGCCTACTCCCTGCTGGGCTACGCGCGCCGCCAGCGCAACCAGGGCCGCAGCCGCGCGCGCTTCGCCAACGCCCGCGCGTCCACCTCCGAGGCCAAGGGCATGCTCGACGAGGCCCGCGCCCTGGAGCGCAAGGCCGTGAAGTCCGTGCTCGCCAACGCGGACGTCCTCTGCGTGACGCTCTCCAGCCTCGACTCCGGCGTGCTCTCCGGCCAGCAGTTCGACCTGGCGCTGCTCGATGAGGCCACGCAGGCCACCGAGCCTTTGGCGCTGCTCGGCTTCCTGCGCGCGCCCCGCGTCATCCTCGCTGGCGACCCGCAGCAGCTCCCGCCCACCGTCCTCTCCCAGGAGGCCGCGAAGGCCGGCCTGGGCGTGAGCCTCTTCGAGCGCCTGCTCAAGGACCACGGAGAGGGCGTCAAGCGCATGCTGCGCGAGCAGTACCGCATGAACGCCCGCATCATGGACTTCCCTTCACGGGAGATGTACGCGGGCGAGCTGCGCGCCCACCCCTCCATCGCGGACCGCACGCTGGACGCCGTCCTCACGCCCGGCGCGGACGTGGACGCGCCCCCCGTGCTCTACCTGGACACCGCCGGCAAGGGCTTCGACGAAGAAGTCGAGCCCACCACCCGAAGCCTCTTCAACCCCGGCGAGGCCGGACTGGTGGAGGCCCGCGTGCGCGCCCTGCTCGCCGCCGGCCTGTCGCCCCGCGAGCTGGCGGTGATTACGCCCTACAGCGCCCAGGCCCATCAGCTCCGCGAGCGCATCGAGGCGCTCAGCCCCGAGGTGGAGGTCGACACCGTCGACGCGTTCCAGGGCCGGGAGAAGGACGCCGTCATCGTCTCCCTCACCCGCTCCAACAGCGAAGGACAGCTCGGCTTCCTCACCGACCTGCGCCGCATGAACGTGGCCCTCACCCGCGCCCGCCGTCACCTCTTCGTCGTGGGCGACTCCGCCACCCTCAGCGGGCACCCCTTCTACGCCCGCTTCGTCGAGGGCACCCAGGCCACCGGCGGCTACCGCTCCGCCTGGGAGTGGCCCGACGCCCAGGACACCTGACACCTCGGGTTGTAACAGGGTAAAGGCAGACCCGCCCTGGGGCACTACGCAATCAATGCGAGGCTTTCCGGCCAAATTTGTCGCAACCGTGCACAATTTTTGTCACCCCGCTCGACAGGCGAGGTGGGGCGGTGCCGGAAATTCGGGGCCTTGAGGCCTCTCCACCAGTGCGGCATGAAACATGCTCCTCCCCGCGGCGGGGAGGAACCGCCACATGTCCCAGCAGGCGAATGTCACGAAGGAAAACGACGTCTGGGTTCTCCGTATCGAGAAGGACAACGGCAAGCAGCAGGAGTACCGCTGCGCCACCGAGAATCAGGCGCGCCAGCTCGCGATGGTTCTCTCCCGGCCCGACACGGGGGGGCCGCCGCGGCCGCCCCCCGGGCCCCGCTGAACGCGCGCCGCGTCCGGGCGTGGATGACGGTTCTCCCGGGCACGTGAACCGGGTAAGGCACGGGGCAGGAGGCTCCCGTGTCCAACGCGCTCGAATCCCTCACTGTTGATGCCGAAGGCCTGGCGCTGCATGTCCGGCAGCGCCCCGCGCCCGGCGCGCCCGCCGTGCTCTTCCTGCATGGCTGGCTGGACCATTCCCACAGCTTCGACGCCCTCCTCCCTCACCTGCCCCCAACGTGGCGGCTGGTGCTGCTCGACTTTCGGGGCATGGGCCGCAGCGCCCACGTGGGCCCCGGCGCCACCTACCAGTTCAGCGACCACGCGCTCGACGTGGAGGCCACGTTGGACGGGCTGGGCCTGGACGCGGTGCACCTGGTGGGGCACTCGCTGGGAGGCATCGTCTCCCAGGCCTACGCCGCCGCCCGCCCGAAGCGCGTGAAGAGCGTGACGCTCATCGAAAGCCTGGGCCCCGCTGGCGGGCCCGCGGAAGGGGCCCTGAGCCGACTGCGCAGCGCCCTGGATGACGCGCGCCGCCCGCCCAACCGCAAGCGCTACCCCACCGTGGAGGCCGCCGCCGCGCGGCTGCTGGAGAACAGCCCCACGCTGACGCAAGACGCGGCGCTGTACCTCGCCCGGCACGGGACGGAGCCATGCGAAGGCGGCTTCGCCTTCACCTTCGACCCGCGCCACCGCCGCCGCTTCGGCATGGGTTACGACGAGGCCCAATGGATGGCGCTCCAGGCCGGAATCACCTGCCCGCTGCAACTCATCCTCGCCACCGGCGGGCTGCGCCACGACGAAGCCCTCATGCGCAACCGGACGCAGGCGCTCCAAACCCTCGCCCAGCCACCGCTGCACCTCCCCGGCGGGCACCACGTCCACATGGAGCAGCCCGAAGTGGTCGCGGAGGCGCTCATTCGCTTCATCCGCTGACACCCACCTACATTCCCTCACCGACAGAAGGACGGGAAAGTCTTTCACCCTCCAGAGTATCGCCCTTCCTCTTTGCCCACCTGACGACACCCACCTCACGCCAACCTCCTGAAATCAGGAGGACGCCCCCTTGCTCTCTGGGTTGGTACGCAAATTGATTAGGGAGCAGGCGGCGGATCACGCATCGGGCCCAGCCGGTGGGTGTGGGGAGAAGGGTGGGGAGCGGGAAATGAGGATGGGGCTGACAGGGCGTGGACTCACACTGGCGTTGCTCGTAACCGTCGGGACGGCGTGCCACGAGGGGGTGGAGACCCGCGCGGTGCAGGCCACCGCGGTGGTGGACACGAACCTCCTCGACTTTGGCGACGTGCCCGTGGGCGAGTGGCGGGAGCGGGAGGTCCGCATCCGCAATGTCGGGTACGTGCCCTTCTCCGCCCTGGACGCGCTGGGTCTGGCCAACAACCCCTCCTATGAAGTGGAGCTGGGCGAAGGCGGCGAGCGGGTGATGCCGGGCGAGTCCCACGTGGTGCACGTCCGCTTCCACCCGCTCACCGAAGGCCTGGCGATGGAGACGGTGCACGTCAAGACGGACGCCAACCAGGGCGCGGAAGCCCAGGTGCAGGTGATGGGCATGGGCACGCCCACCCAAATCGGCGTGGAGCCGCCCTTGCTGGACTACGAGACGCTCGAGGTGGACAGCGAGCGCACGCTGGACGTCACGGTGACGAACCCCGTGGACCTGCCGCTGACGCTCACGGTGGCGGGCACGCACGCGGACCCCTTCACCGCGGACACCATCACCATTCCCCCGCTGTCGTCGCGCAAGGTGAGCACCCGGTACCTGCCCCGCGCGCTGGGGAGCATGGGCGCGCGCCTGGAGATTCTCTCCTGCGAGGGCTGCACGCCGTCCACCGTGGAGCTGAAGGGCAACTCGGTGGCCTCCGCCTTCGAGTTCGACCCGGCGCCCGTCCCCTTCGACCTGATTCCGGTGCATGAGCGCACGCAGTCGTACACACGGGCGCGCAACATCACCTGGCGCCCCGTCACCGTCGAGCGGCTGGTGACCAGCGACCATGCCTTCGTGCCAATCTCCCGGCCGGAGGGCTCCTCCGTCGGGCCGGGCGAAGTCGTCGAGATGCAGATGGAGTTCGCGGCGCGCTTCTCCGGTCCCAACGTGGGCGACCTCACGGTGCACTACACGTCCGACAAGGCGCGCGCGTCGCAGGTGATTCTGGACGCGCGCGGCGGCCGGCCCACGCTGGCGGTGACGCCGGTGTCGCTGGACTTCGGCGAGGTGCCGGTGGGCGGCAAGGTGGAGCGCGTCATCCGCATCTCCAACGCGGGCACCAACGGCAACCTCCAGTTCGTCGGCGTGGCGGCGGGCGGCGACAGCCCGCAGTTCAGCGTGGACGTGCCCACGCGCGGCACCGAGGCCTATCCGTGGAGCGGCGGCGTCTGGCCCGTGCTGGAGACGACGCCCGGGCTGCCCATTGCCCCCGGCGCCGACGCGCTGGAGCTGAAGGTCTACTTCGAACCCACCGCGGCGGGCACGTGGACGGCCGCGCTGCGCGTGCGCTCGGATGACATGTTCAACCCGGAGCGCGAAATCATCCTCACCGGCCGCTCGCGAGCCACCGCGCCGTGTGTGTACGAGCTGGTGCCGCAGCCGGTGATGGACTTCGGCAACGTGACGCCGGGCCGGGGCGCGGTGCTGGGCTTCCAGTTCCGCAACCCCGGCAGCGCCGAGTGCGCCGTGAAGGACATCCACATCAGCAATGACGGCGGCGGCGTCTTCTTCATGCCGGGCGGCCGGCTCACCGGCGGCGTGGTGCAGTACGACACGGGCTTTGGCGCCATGGTGGCCTTCCGGCCGCAGGCGGAGGGTGACTTCACCGGCGAGCTGCAGCTGACGGTGAGCAACCCGGCCGCGCCCACGGTGCGGCTGCCCCTCAAGGGCGTGTCCCGGCAGAGCTGCCTGGTGGCGACGCCGGCCTTCGTGGACTTCGGCCCCATCCGCTACGACTGCGCCGCGGCGCCCCGGAAGACGTACGTGGCCAACCGGTGCAGCAGCCCCATCACCGTGACGGGCGCGGACATCGGCAACGGCACCAGCAACCAGTTCTCGCTGGTGACGCCCATGACGGCGCCCGTCACCCTGGCGCCGGGCGAGGGCTTCGAGCTGGAGGTCGGCTACGCGCGCAACGTGCATGGCCAGCACTTCAGCCCGCTGTACCTGCGCACACCCAATGAGCCTTCACCCTTCCTCGTGCCGCTGCTGGCGGAGACGAACCACGAGGGCATCCAGGTGGACCGCTACACGCAGGGCACCGACAGCCAACTGGACGTCCTCTTCGTGGTGTCCAACACCACCACCATGCAGCAGTACCAGGACCGGCTGAAGGCGGCGATTCCACAGTGGCTGCAGCTGGCCCAGACGAACGGCGTGGACGTGCGCGTGGGCGTCACCAGCACGGGCCTGGTGGCCCGGGGCCCCCAGTGCGGCGGCGGCGCCAATGGCGGCGAGGCCGGGCGCCTCTTCCCGGTGGACGGCAGCCGGCCCCGCGTGGTGTCCAGCACCAGCGCCACCGCGGCCGCGGACCTCCAGGCCAACCTGGGCGTGGGCATGTGCCACAACCTGGTGCAGGGCCTGGAGACGATGCGCCAGGCGCTCTCCGCGCCCCTGTCCGAGCAGGTGGACGACTTGCGCACCCCGCAGCCCAATGACGGCAACGCCGGCTTCGTCCGCGCGGCGGCCCGCATGGCGGTGGTGGTGGTGGCCGACGAGGACGACAACTCCGGCTTCGGTCCGGAGAGCTACATCCAGTTCCTCCAGACGCTGAAGGGCACGGGCATGTCCCACCGCAGCCAGCTCTACGGACTGGTGCCCACCGACTCCGGGTGCGCCACCGCGGGCAGCGGCTCGGACCGCTTCACCGCCGTGGCCAACGGCACGGGTGGCCAGGTCGCCAACATCTGCGCCCAGAGCTACGACGGGCTGCTGGAGCAGGTCATCCAGCGCGCCGGAGAGCCGCAGGCGGACTTCCCGCTCACCGCGGCGCCCACGGGCCTGGGGGAGATGGGCGTGCGCGTCCAGGGCCAGCCGGTGCCCGCGACGCAGTGGCTCTACGACGCGGAGCAGAACGCCATCGTCTTCCAGCCCGGGGCCATCCCCCTGGCCGGCCAGTCGGTGGAGGTCCGCTACCGCAGCGTCTGCGCGGCCCCGTAGGCCCGGCGAGGAGGTCCGGGGCCCCCCCGACAAAACATGGAAGTCACGGTGTTACAGGAAATGATGCGCCGTGGACTTCCGTGCCCCCACCCGGCGCGGCTATCGTGGCGGACGTCGTGGAAATATTCGGCCGCTACGAGCTGCTTCGGAAACTCGCCATTGGCGGCATGGGCGCCGTCTACCTCGCCCGGCAGAAGGGGCCGGTGGGGTTCCAGAAGCTGCTGGTGGTGAAGCGGCTGCTGCCCCACCTGTCCGAGGACGACGAGTTCATCGACATGTTCCTGGACGAGGGGCGCATCGCCGCGCACCTCAACCACCCCAACATCGCGCAAATCTACGACTTGGGAGACGTGGACGGGCAGTACTACATCGCCATGGAGTACGTGCATGGCGAGGCCGTGGGTCCCCTGGGCGCCCGGGCCCAGCAGCACGGCATCACGATTCCCCTGGGGCTCAAGTGCCGCATCATCGCGGACGCCGCCGCCGGCCTGGACGCGGCCCACAACGCGCGCAGCCCTTCGGGCCGGAAGCTGGCGCTGATTCACCGGGACGTGTCCCCCCAGAACGTGCTGGTGGGCTTCAACGGCGGCGTGAAGCTCATCGACTTCGGCGTGGCCAAGGCGTCCGGGAAGCTGTCCCAGACGATTGTCGGCACCATCAAGGGCAAGCACGCGTACATGTCCCCGGAGCAGGCCCGGGGTGAGCCGCTGGACTCGCGCTCGGACGTGTTCGGCCTGGGGACGGTGTTCTACGAGCTGCTGACGCAGCAGCGCCTCTTCAAGCGCGAGACGGAGCTGGCCACGCTCAAGGCGGTGGTGGGCACGAAGATTGTCCCCCCGTCGGAGGTGGTGCCAGGGGTTCCCAAGGCGCTGGACGCCATCGTCTTCAAGGCGCTGGCGCGCAAGCGGGATGAGCGCTTCTCCACGGCGGGTGAGCTGCAGCTCGCGTTGGAGGAGTTCCTCCTGACGGAGAAGCTGCACGCGACGACGGCGCACCTGGCGGCCTTCATGCGGGGCATGTACGCGGAGGAGCTGGAAGAGGACCGCTTCGCCACCGAGCCCACCGTCATCAACTTCGACCCGCGTCAGGCGGCCAGGGTCCAGAATGCCCGGCCCGCCGCCCCGACCCGGCCGCCGGCCGCCGCGCCGGGTGCGAAACCCGCCCCGGCGAAGCGGCCTCCACCGAAGGGCCCCGGCGGACAGGGCGACGGCGGCAAGTAGCCCGAGGGCTAGAAGCGCCTCCCGTCCACCTTCATCACCGGCAGGCCGTCCAGTTCCACGCCGTCCAGGCAGCGGACGTTGATGGCGCGCATCTCCTTGCCGTCCGGCATCGTGCCCTTGCCGAAGGAGCGGACCCCGCACGTGCCACAGAACAGGTGGTGGATGGCCTTCTTGCCGAACTGGTAGTCGGTGATGTGCTCGGCGCCTTTCTGGAGGTTGAACTGCTCCGCGGGGGCGAAGGCCAGCAACATGCCCGTCTTGAGACAGATGGAACAGTTACAGGAAACCAGCGGTTGGCTCAGGTCCAGGCTCACGTCGTAACGGACCTGACCACAGTGACAACCACCCTCGTAGCGCTTGGACTCAGACATGCGCGCATCCTGCCCCAACGCGCGCGGGGGGAGCGGTACGAAACGATGACGCCCGGCAGGCGCGGCTACAGGCTGGCCAGCGCCACGCGGTACAGCGCGCGGTAGCCCATGCGCGGCGCGGCTTCGAAGCGCTCCGCGTTGAAGATGTCCTTCAGCAGCGCCTGACCGTCTGGCGACGACTGGAGGCTCAGCAGCGTGGACTCCAGCGCGCTCACCAGCTGCGGCTGCAGCCCCATGGCCACGGGGACACCGTCGTTGGGGGCCTCGTCGGTGTACGCAATCAGCTCGAAGCGCCGGCCGGCGCCCGCGCCCAGCACGTCCTCCACGCCGGTGGCGAACGTCAGCCCCGTGGACGCCGGCGGGCAGAAGACGCTGGTGACGTCCGCCTTGCCGTCCAGCACCGACTCCAGCGCGCCCTGGTACGAGCCCGCGAAGTGCTGCGCGAAGAAGGCCCGCGTCGGCTCCAGGCCCTGCGTCTTGAGGTAGGCGGTGGGCAGCAGGTAGCCCGCCACCGAATCCCGGTCCACCCACGCGGCGGTGGTGCCCTTCAGCCGGTCCACCGTCAGCCCCGCGCCCGCACGGCACACCAGGGCGGACCGGTAGGACGACATGCCCCGGCGCACGCCGCGAACCACCACGCGCACGCCCATGGCCTCCATGCGCGCGCAGACGAAGGGCGGGGCCCAGGCCGCGTCCGCGCGTCCGGAGAGCAAGTCCTTGGCGAGCGTCTCGTAGCTGGACGCGACGCTCACCTCCACCAGCTTGCCCAGGGCGCGCTGGAGGAACGAGGCCAGGCGGTCTGCGCGCTCTCGCGCCGTCTCGCTGCCCAGGGAGGGGGGCAGCCCGAACCGGAAGGAATGCCGGGGCGTCGAGGGGGCTTGCAGGGTCATACGACCCCCCTAACTACCCCTCCCTGCCCAGGCGCGCCACTTCATCGTCGGCCAGGCCGAAGGTGGCCTGGAGCATATCCAGGATTCGCTGCTCGGGATGGCTCGGGGCGCCCCCCGCGTGGGCAATCTTGGTGGCCAGCCGGAAGGCCTTCACCCGCTGGGCGTGCGTCGTCAGGCCGTGGGCCAGCACCTGGAGCCGCTGGGGCAGGCCCTCGGCGGCCAGGGCCGACACGGACTCGCTGACGAAGTTCTGGGCGCGCTCGGGGCTGACGTTCTCGAAGAGGGGGTCCGCCGCGAAGCTCTCCACCAGCGCCCGAGCCTCCGCCTCCTGGAGCTTCCCGTCCGCGGCGCTCACCAGCACCATGACCTCCGCGAACAGGCGCTCCAGCGGCTCGCCCAGCGCCTCCGCCAGGCTGCCGCCGTTCTCGATGACGTCGATGATTTGCGCCACCTCGTCCTCGGAGATGCCCAGCGCGGCCTGGAACGTCTTGAGCAGGCCCAGCTCGTCCCGCGTGGCGCGCTGGTCCGCCAGGGCCACCGCCGCCGCCAGCCCGAAGGCCAGCATCCGGTTCTTGTGGTCCGGCAGCCGGCGCCGCAGCGACGCGAGCACGTCCTCCAGATTCCTGGCCTCCGACAGCCGCGCGGCGCTGGTCTCCACCAGGGCGTTGAGCTCGTCCGGGCGGGTGCCCTCGAACTCCGGGCGCTCCAGCACGCGGCTGAGGAGCGTCTGCATCTCCCGCTGCGAGACGCGCCCGTCGGCCATCGCGGCCAGCAGCATCGCCTCCACCAGTGCGCCGTTGCGGTCGTTCCGCGCCTTCACTGCCTGCTCTCGAGCCATGGGCTGGCGCTCCCTTGAGTGTCCTTCGGTTCGGTCGTCGTAGCCCCTGCCTCGCTGGCGTGCAGCGGGTCGGGGTTGAGCGTCTTGTCCAGCAAATGGCTGGGCCGCACGTTCGCCATGGCGTTGAGGACGCTCTGGCGGACGTTGGGAATCTCCTTGCCCAGCTCCTCCATCAGCCGCTGCATCCGCTTGCGCTGGAGGTTCTCCTGCGTGCCGCACAAATCGCACGGGATGATGGGGAAGGCCATCAACTCCGCGAACTTCGCGATGTCCTTCTCCGGCGCGTAGCACAGCGGGCGGATGACCACGTTGCGCCCGTCATCGCTGCGCAAGAGCGGCGGCATCGCCTTGATGGAGCCGGCGAAGAAGAGGTTGAGCAGCAGCGTGTGGATGAGGTCGTCGCGGTGGTGGCCCAGGGCAATCTTGGTGCACCCCAACTCCACCGCCGCCGTGTAGAGGATGCCGCGCCGCATGCGCGAGCACACCGAGCACTGCGTCTTCCCCGGAGGCGTCTTCTCCAGGACGATGCTGTAGGTGTCCTCCTTCAACAGCTTGTACGGGTAGCCCTCACGCTGGAAGTACGCCTCCAGCTTGTCCGCTGGGAAGCCGGGGTGACCCTGGTCCAGGTTCACCGCCAGCAACTCGAACTTCACGGGTGCGCGGCGCTGGAGCTCCCGCAGGAGGTGCAGCATCGTGTAGGAGTCCTTGCCTCCGGACACGCCCACCATGATGCGGTCCCCGTCCTCAATGAGGCGGTGGTCCGCGATGGCTCGGCCCATGTGGCCAAGCAAACTCTTTTCCAGGCGCTGGACGTCGTTCATCGGCGCGGCCATCCTAGCGGCGGCCCGGGAAAAAACACCTCAATCCCAAGGCCCGGTCCGCTAGCCTGCCCCCCGCAATGCCGACCTACCCGCAAGGTGCCGTTGACGTAGTAGACGCCTCTGGAGAAGAGCGGGCGACCCGCACGCTGGAAGCCGCGCGCGAAATCGCCGTGGACCTGGAGGCGGACTCCATGCACGCCTTCCGCGCCCGGCTGTGCTTCCTCCAGCTCGCCACCGACGACCAGGTCTTCCTGTTGGACACGCTCCAGCCGGGCGTGGTGCCGGGCATGCTCGCCCCGCTGATGGCCGACCCGGCGCGCACCAAGTTCTTCCACGCCGCCCAGGGCGACCTCCAGTTCCTCGCCGAGGTGGGCGTCCGGGTGCAGGGCCTCTTCGACACCCACCGGGCCGCCACCCTGCTGGGGTGGCCCAAGGTGGGCCTGGCCGACCTCGCCCGGGAACGGCTGGGCGTGGAGCTGCCGAAGGAGCACCAGCAGTCGGACTTCTCCATCCGCCCCCTGCCCCCGGGCATGCGGGAGTACATCGCCAATGACGTGCGCTACCTGTGCGAGCTGGGCCGCCAGGTGCGCGACGCCTGCCGCGAGGCTGACATCCTGGAGGAGGTCCTCCTGGACTGCGACCGCCTGTGCGACGAGGCCGTGGCGCGCCCCGACGTGGGCGCGGACTTCAAGCCCAAGCTGCCCCGCGCCGGGCTGAACCCCACGCAGCTGACGCTGGCCCACGCCATTGCCCACGCCCTGCACCGCAAGCGGCTGGAGTGGGCGGAGCAGGACAACGTCCCCATGGGGCGGATGCTCTCCAACATGGCGCTGGGTGACATCGCGGTGAAGCTGCCCACCAACCCCAAGGAGCTGGCGCGCATGGCCGGCGTGCGGGGCTCCTTCATCCGCACGCACGGGGAGGAGCTCCTGGCCGTGGTGCGAGAGTTGCTGGAGAAGTCGCGCCGGGGCGAGCTGGCCCCGGAGCGCGAGCCCAAGGGCCCCAAGGACGCCAACAAGCGCAAGCGCGAGGAGGCCCTCAAGCTCTTCCGCGTGGAGAAGGCCACCGAGCGAAAGGTGACGCCCAGCGTGGTGCTGACCAACCCGCTGATGGACGCGCTGGCCTCGCAGCCCCCGAAGGACGTGGAGGCGCTGGCGCACGTGCCCTACTTCGGGGAGAAGCGGGCGCGGCTGTACGGCCCCGCGCTCATCGAGCTGCTGGCCACCTACCCCGTCCTCAACGCCTGAAGTGACGTCGGGGCCGCGACCTGCTCGCGGCCCTGACGCCAGTCATGGAGAATGTCCGCCCGCGCGCCCCCTTCGTGCCGCGGCTGGAGCTGCTCCCGGTGCGGTGCCGACACTTCCTCCTCCCGCTGCTCGTCCTCTGCCTCGGCGCATGTGCGGGCTCGCGGCCCCCGCCCGCCCCCACGCCGTC
>NZ_JABXEP010000204.1:0-11615 GCF_013372605.1 Myxococcus sp. AM009 | reverse complement strand
GGAGGTGCCGGCGCTGGAGGCGTCGGAATGGGCGGGGCAGGCGTCCATGCGGACACCGACGACACGGACGGCGGCCATCGCGTTTGAACCTGGGAGCATGCTTCCCCCCTATCGCTTCAGGTCGGAGCGCCAGCGGCAGGGTGTTCCTCGGAGCCTTGAATGCGTCGTCGAAGTCCGGTGGGTCCGCGCTCTGGGTGTGCTGCGGGAGGGTCTCAAGCTTGTCGAGCGCCTCCAAGGCCTGGGCTTCGGGTGACGCAGCCTGCTCGTACTCTTCCCAGAGGGGCAGGATGCGTTCGCGCAGGGGGGAGCCGAGCGTTTGCGTCGGGTGTACCAGGTCGGTCCGCTCCTGCTCGCTCTTGTTGGGGAACGTCCCCTGGCGGATGGCGGGGGTGGCCTCACCCAGGTCGTGAATCACGCACAACTGAAGAACCTTCAGCAGGGGTGTCGGTACTCATGTTGGATGCCCAGGTGGGCCGCAGTGAAGACTGCGCACCCCGCCGCTGTCCGGAGTCCACGCATGAAGTACGCGCTCCCGGAGCATGCGCGCTCAAGGCGTCTCCACCAACCGCGCCGCCGTACCCTCGGAGAGGGCCATCCGCGTCCAGCGGCGGACGCTGGGACGGATGGGGTTGATGGTGGAGTCGTTGGCGCCACTGTGGAACTTCAGCGCGGGCGGTTTGCTCGCACGGGCCTGGTGGATCTTGCCCGGGGGGACGCACTGTCCAACGTGGCTTGGAAGCACACACGACGCGGCGAAAGGGCCTTGGGTAGGCGCAGGTGTGCCGAGGACCCGTTGAACGAGGTCTTGCAAAAGAACGTGTCCACGGGCGCGTCAAGCCTGCTGCTGACGCGTCAAACACCCGGTGCGAGGCCTGGCATGCGTGCGTTCGCCTCGGGAAGTCGAGGCGCGCGGTGCTGGCACGTCTTCTGCTTTGGGTTTGTGACGGGGCTCGAAGCGGTAGCCGAATGCTCCGAGGCCGACAAGCGGCGGTGCGCTGCCGTACCACGACCAAGGAAAAGGATGAGTCATATGAAAGTCACAAATCCAATCTACGCCGGGGGGAGCTACGACATCATTCAAACGGTGTTCAAGCTCTCAAGGTTCTCGAGTCTGGGTGAAAGCCTGGAAGGCTCGGCCTCCGACATCCAGCAGCAACTTGGACCGGCCATAGACGACGCGCTGACGAAGCACAGCGACCAACTGGGCGTGTGGACGCGAGTGTGGGGGCCCTGCGTCTTCCAGGCTGACAAGGACTGTAGTGGTAAGTCCAGAGTGTCCAAGGTGGCCGACCAGGTCATGTACGTGGCCTACAATGCGTCGGCCAACTGCTATGTCGTGGCGGTCGCTGGCACCAACGGAAACAAGGATGTTGACCACAACTGGTATGGCACGGACTGCCTGGACAACAACGTCACGGTCACAGTCGGTTTTCCTCTGGGCATCAACCCAGCGAATGGTGAAAATCCAGATACGAGGACCGTGGGGTACATCTCGCAGGGGGCTGCGTGGGGAACCACGAATCTGCTGAACCTGCAGGACCCGAAGACGCAAAAAACGATTCAATCCTTCTTGAAGGACAATGAATCTTCCCAAGCGACGCTGATCTTCGCTGGGCACAGCCTGGGTGGCTCGCTCAGCCCGACCTTGGCCCTCTGGCTCTACCCGGACATCTTCGCGGCAAGTCGGTGGGGCGCGCTCTACGTGCTGCCGACGGCTGCTCCTTCGACCGGAGATCAAGGCTTCGTCAACGTCTTCAGCGCGATATTCCCGCCGACGGGAATCCGCGGCATTACAAAGTATGGGTTCTGGAATCAGGTCATTTGGAACCAGTACGATGTCGTGCCTCACGGCTGGACCAACCTGATGAACATCCAGCCCTTCAATGTGCCGAACGACGTCGTGTGGGATTATGTCAAGGACCAGTCCTGTCAGACGCTCTATGGTCCGCTCGGTGGTCTCTTCGGGCTCGACGCCAACCTCGTTTATGGTGCGATCAACGCGAAGTACGAATTGTTGCCGAACCCAAACCCCTACGTGAGATTGCCTTCGCAGATGTTCACGCCGTCGCCGCTGCCCGCGAAGCCGAGCACGTTCTTGGACTTCCTGAACACGGTGGGACAGCAGCACATCGACGCCTATGACTCCTTCTTCGGGGTGTCATCCACCGGGACGAAATTGAAGGTCAGCCTGATGACCCCCGCGCCCGGCGATGACGCCACCACGCAGGCGCAGGCCGCGGCCTCGCGGAGCACGGTCTAACACTCCGGATTCGAGCGTGGCTGGAGACAGGCTCCAGGTGAGCCCCCGCTCGGCCGGAACGGGGAGCACCGCTCGGACCAACCTTGCTCACGAGTCATGGTTCTCGAACACGAACCATCCGGCTCCGAACGGGAGAAGACCGAGGAGCGAAGCTCACGCCTCCTCGGTCTGCTCTACGCCGACCGGGCTGGTGCGAGGAGGCGGCTGGCTGCGCGGCGTGAGGTCGGCGAGACGTGGACACCCATGCGGCAGCTCCGTGGGCGCGGTCAGAATCCAGAGCCGCGCCACCCCGTGGAGCAGGTCCTCGCCAGCGCGGATCCTGCGCGTGAGGGACTGGCGCATACCTCCTCATGCGGGCTTCAAATTTCCATCAGAGGCCAGGCCCCCATCCAGACAGGGACGAATGTTCCAGGCCATGGGTGAATGTCGCGTGTCGCGCGCCACTTCGCGTTGCTGCTTCCGCGCGCCGGACGCTAAAGCCCGCCGCGTTCGCCGAGCGCATCGACGTCAGGGCGAGGCCTGGCTCCGGCGACAGGGAGCGCACATGCGAGTCGCGGCAGTAGGGTGGACGAGTCTGTGGTGCATCGCGCTGTTCGCCTGTGGTGGTTCCTCCGGAAGGGCGGACAGCGCGGAGCGGAGCGAGGACACGGCGGGCCTCGCGGATGCTCGAACTTTGACGTGCGCAAGTCTCCAGGTCGCGAGCGGCGCCATCGGCTCGGGGCAGAGCGTCCAGGGGCTGCACACGCAGACATTGTCGGGCACGCAGGACCGCTGGACGGAGTACGTCGAGTTCTTCCCCGGCACCTCCGCCACGTGCACGTACGCGCTCCCCGCGGACGTGGGCGCCGCCGACGTCATCGCCGCCGAGGTGGGCATCAACTATCGCGGGCCCGCCAGGTCGCAGATGCGCTGGCTGTTCGAGGCGTGGGACTACGCGGCGGGCGCCTGGGTGCTGGTGGGCGACAACACCTTCGCGCAGTCCTGGAGGTGGACCGCCACGTCGCTCGCGCTGACATCTCCCCAGCGCTTCGTCAGCGGAGGCCCGGTGAAGCTGCGCTACCGCACGACGTCCACGGCGGATGCGTCGCTGCTGGACCTGCTCGTGGTGCGCATCCAGGTCGCCGCCTCGGACGCGGGCACGCCCGGCGATGCGGGGACTCCCACGGACGCGGGCACCCCTGGCGACGCGGGAACGGGGACCGACGCCGGTACGCCCGTGTCGTGGGAGGGCGTCCACAGCTTCACCTACCAACTCACGAACTATCCCCAGGGGAAGCTGGACACCATCGCCAACTCGAAGTTCGACCTGGCCATCGTCGACCTGTCGCGCGACGGCTATGACGACTGGTTCACCGCCGCCGAAATCACCGCGCTCAAGGCCAAGGGCAAGCAGGTGCTCGCGTACTTCGAGATTGGCGCCATCGAGGAGTACCGCCCCGAGTGGTCCCAGGTGCCCGAGGACCTGAAGCTCGGCCCCGTGGGCGGCTGGCCCGACGAGCAGTACGTGAAGTACTGGGACGAGCGCTGGTGGCCCATCGTCCAGGGCCGCCTCGACCAGGCGCTCGCCGCGGGCTTCACCGGGTGCTACCTGGACATGGTGGTGACGTATGAGGAGATTCCCGCGAACGCCGCGGGCACCAACCGCGCCGACCTCGCGCGGAAGATGGTGGCCCTCCTGGCGCGCATCAACCAGTACGCGAAGGCCCGCGACCCGGGCTTCAAGGTGATGCCCCAGAACTCCCCGGAGCTGGTGGATGACCCCGCCTACCTGCCCGCCATCGACGGGCTGGGCATGGAGGACCTGTACTGGTCCGACGACAACGCCTGCGACGAGGGTTGGTGCGAGGAGAACCGGGCCAACGCGGCCCGGGTCCGCGCGGCCGGCAAGCTGGTGCTCTCCACCGACTACGCCGTGCAGGCCGCGAACGTCGCGGACGCCTATACCCGCTCGCGCGCGGCGGGCTTCGTCCCCTACGTCTCCGTGCGCGCGTTGGACCGGATGACGGTGAACGCGGGGTGGGATCCGCAGTAGCGGCTCAGCCCGTCCGGCGCTCCTCCACGAGGGGAGGGGCGCCGGTGGCGGCCTCACCGCCTGCGTGAGGCGCCCGCCCGTGGTGTAGGCCACCCAGACCAGCACCGCGAAGTGGATGAGCATGTCCCCCCACTTCCGCGTGTGGACGGACCTCGACGAGGACGACGGAGCCTCTCTGGGGCTGCATGATTGTGCAGGGGCCCGAGCTTGACGTAGATATGCATGGGCGTGTATATACACGTCCATGCAACTGGACGTCTTTCAGGTGCTCTCTGATCCGACGCGCCGCCGCATCGTCGAGGCACTTCGGTATGGCGAGCAGCAGGTCAGCGACGTCGTCGAGAAGGCTGGAGTCCACCAGTCCGGTGTCTCGCGGCACCTGCGCATTCTTTCGGAATCGGGCTTCGTCTCGATGCGGCCGGATGGGCAACGTCGCCTCTACGCCTTGAAGCCGGAGCCGTTCAAGGACCTTGACGGGTGGCTCGCGCCGTATCGGCAACTGTGGGAGGCGCGAATCGATCGTTTCGGAGCCGCACTGGAGAAAAAGCAACAACAACAGACTCGGCGAGTCGAAGGAAAGAGGCAGCGAAAATGAGCAACGAGAAGGCGAAGGTCGTCATCGAGCGCACCTACCGGGCGGGAATCCAGGACATCTGGGCGCTCTGGACCACGAAAGAGGGCTTCGAGTCGTGGTGGGGGCCACACGGTTTCCGTGCCGAGGTTCAGGAACTCGATGCGCGCGTAGGCGGTGCCCTCCGGTACGACATGATTGCTGACGCACCGGAGATGATTGCCGCGATGAAGCAGATGGGCCAGCCGACCTCCCATGCGACCCGTTCCCACTTCACCGAGGTGGCGCCACATTCGCGACTTGTCCTCACGAACGTCATCGACTTTCTGCCCGGGGTCGCGACCTACGAGAGCAAGATCGCCGTGGACTTCCTCCCGAGCGGCGACCGCGTTCGCATGGTGGTCACGCTGGACGCGATGCACAGCGAGGAGTTCACGAAGATGCAGCAGGATGGTTTTACGAGCCAGTTGACGAAGCTGGACTCGCGCTTCGCGTGAACTGAAGTCCGAATTGAATCCATCACGGAGCGCGGTGTCTCGCGATTCAGGGGCTCGGCGGGAAGCCCCTCGGTGGGCCGAGGTTCCTGCTCGCAAGACGGGGTGAACCGATATTCCACCGGGCGTCGTTCACCTTCGTGACGCGCGGCCGGAGGTGGCTGGCGGCATGCCACGGCCGCGCGGAGTGGCCCCGTAGCAGTCGGAGTGCCATTGCGTGCCTCAAGGGGCCTGTTTGCGGGGGCGGGCTGGCGCACGGGCGCGACACGCCTCGCAGGGGAGGCCAGGGTTCGGGGTGTCCACCCGCGCAAATGCACGTCTCCCCGCGCGCCCGGAGCACCCCGAGGTCATGAACGGAGTCACCGCCCGCGGCAACAGCGCCAGCCCTGACGCGGACTGACGCTGTGCCTCCACGGATGTATCAGATTCCGCAGATATCCTGGGCCAGCGAGATGCACGCTTCGATGAACTGCGCGGTGGTGCAGTCTCCGTTCTGGGTGCAGACGATGTCGCCGGTACCCGGCTCGCTGCACCACTGCAGCGTCACCCAACACGCGGCCTCGGTGACGGTGCGTTCTCCTTCGATGGCTTGGGCGCTCACGTTGCTCTCGCCCGAGGCGTCCCGCACCGTCACGGCCGTCCCGTCGCTCAACGTGGCCTCGTAACGCGGCCCCTGCTCGCCAGCGACCGCCTCCGGCGAAGACGTCTCACCACAGCCCGTGAGCACACCCATGGCAAGACCCGCGACCATCACGAATGACAGTGCTTTCATACGCTTCTCCTGGTGATGGAACTCACCAACCTGAGCTCCGGAGAGCGATATGCAATATTTGTCTGCGCTGCTCTATCGTTGAATGCCACTATCTGAAATGTTTTCAGTCTGCCCCTGTGTCTTGGAACGCAGTTGCCTGCAGTCGCTGTGCATGGGTTGGGCGTGGCGACTGCTTTCGTGAAAGCTTCCGCTCTGCTTGGGCCGCGCAGGGTCCTGCGCTCGCGCGCGAACGTTGTCTGGGCGACTTGAGCGAACCATGAAGGCCCAGAAGTGCCGAGGGCCCACATGCGGTGCGGAGAGGCCGTGCGGCCTTCCCAGTGCACACACCGGCCCAGGCATCCTGCCCCGTCCCCCGGTGTCACATTCCGAGCCGCCGGACGAGCTCCGCCGTCACGGGGTAGACGGCCTCGGGGGGCAGCAGCCGTGAGGCCTGCTCCGCGCGTCCGGCGTCCAGGTGCTTGCGCGGCTTCTGCATGAGCGGCGTCAAGTCGGTGATGGAGACAATCCAGTCCTCCGCGAAGCGCTGGATGATGGCGCGGCGTCGAAGGCCTTGCGCCACGCCCCCGGCGAGCCGTGGGACTTCGGCGCGTCGGCGGTGAGGACTCCGAGTCCCAGGGCCACTTCAGGAGGGGGATGCACCGCGGCCCCCACCCACCTTGCGGCTGATGTTGCCGCGCTGGCCCCTGGGCTGGGGCCAGTGAAGCAGGGCGCCTGGGTGGGTAGGGATATCGCGGCGCGCGGAGGCTGCTGGGGCGACCTCGAGCGGACTACTGCTCGGTGATGAGCTCCACGTACTCGTCAGCGGAGATGGAGTTCTTCCACTTGGAAGCGAATCCCAGCGCGTGCTGCGGGTTCACCACGCGGGGCGCGGCCGTCTTCGCCACGTCCAAGCGGGTGATTTCGTTCTGGAACAGGTCCAGGACCAGGCCGAACTGCTTCGCGGTGAGGAAGGCGCGCTTCATCACCTTCTCCACCATGTCCTCCCGCGTCAGCTCGTTGTGGGTGCTCTTGAGGGACTGCATGAAGCCGCGGAAGGTCTCCGCGTCCATCGCGAAGTGGCCGTTGCGCTGCATGGTGCAGCCCGGGTCCTGGTTCGTTCCACAGTCGCGGAAGGCGGGCTCGGAGTCGTACCGCACATGCCGGACGGACTCCTCGCGCGGCGCGACTCGCTCACGACGCTCTCTGCGCTCATGTCGCTCCGGCGGCGGTGGAGTCCCGGTGCCCGACACGTTCACCTCCATGCGGGCGCCCCCACCGCGAATCTCCATGTTGACGCCCGCTGCCTCGCCATCCGGGGACATGCCCTCCACGGAGATGCGGGTCGACGGCATGTCAATGTCATCGGCATGGATGTTCATCTCGACGTCCTGCGCGAAGGCGGAGGACGCGGCGAACAGGGATGAGGCAAGCACTGCGCGAGCAATCGGGTTCATCGAGCTTTTTCTTTCTGTGGTGCGGTGAGTCAGTCTCCGACTGGCTCACCTTGACGCACTTCCGGGTAGAATATTCACGGCCCGGTTGTCGACGAAAGGCCTCGTTTGTTCGCGCGTTGGAAGGGACTCGGTACCGGTGGACCCAGCCCTTGCCCCAGGCGTCCTGGCGCTCCGCGGCTTGAGCATTATTACCAATAAGTAATAATGTGAGTCATTGGCGCGGATGAAGGGCTCGTGGCCCTTGGCTTCACGGAGATGGAGGCGCGGGTGTACTGCGAGTTGCTCAAGGGCGCGCCCGCCACCGGATATCGGCTCGCGCAGGCGCTGGGGAAGGCGCCTCCGGGCATCTACCAGGCGCTCGCCTCGCTCGAACACAAGGGGGCGGTGCTCGTCGAGGAGGGCGAGCCCCGCTCCTTCCGGCCCGTGCCTCCGGACGAAGTGCTCACGGCGCTCCAGCGAGGCTTCGAGGTGCGCAGGCGTGAGGCCGCGGACGCGCTGCGCAGGCTCCACGCCCCGGTGCAAGACGACCGCATCTACCACCTCAAGAGCACCGCACAGGTGATGGAGCGCGCGCGGGCGATGATTGCCGGCGCCACCGAGCGGTTGCTCTTCGACCTCTTCCCGCCGCCCTTCGGGGCACTCGCCCCGGCGCTCACGGAGGCGAGCGCCAGAGGCGTCTCCATCGCAGGGCTCGTCTACGACGCGTCCCCCAAGGTGTCCTTCGACTGCGTGCGGTCGTCCGACGCGGACTTTGTTCGGGAGCGTTGGCCGGGCGCGCAACTCACGCTCGTGGTGGACGCCCGCGAGTTCCTGGTGGCCCTGCTCACGCCGGATGGCACCGGCGTCAAGCAGGCCATCTGGAGCGACAGCGTCTATCTCTCCTGCCTGCAACACAGCGGGCTGTCGGCGGAGGTCCAGCAGAGCGCGCCGCGGTCCGCGCGCACGCGGCTGGCGCGGTCCTTCTCCCTCATCGCCTCGAGCCCACCCGGGCTGCGCCACCTCGTGGGGCAGCAGTCCCTCTCCTCTTCCAAGCGCGGAGACACTCCATGAGGTTCCTCATCGCGGTTCTGATGTCCCTGCCCCTCGTGCTCGGCTCCACCGAATCCAGGGCAGACGCGCTGCAGCCGCTCCTCGCGCGGCACCTGGCGTGGCGGGGCGGGGATGCCTTCACGCGCCTAGAGAGCATCCACGCGCGAGGGAAGTCCGTGGAGGGCGGACTCAATGGCCTGGTGGAGTCCTGGAGCCACCGGGACGGACGGGCCCGCGAGGATGCGGACTACGGAGTGCTGCGCCAGTCGATGAGCATCACTCCGGCAGGAGGCTGGAAGCTGAACGCCAGCGGACAGGTCGAAGACGCCTCGGCCACCGACGTGCGCGATGTACGGCACCAGGTGGCACTCGACTTCGGGACAGCGCTACAGGGGCGTGCCGGCGCCACGCTCGCACTGCGGCCCGACGCACGGCGCGACGGCCGCACCTGGAAGGTGGTGCGCGTCACCTTCGGCGATGAAGACCTCTACGACTTGTTCCTCAATGAGGCCGACGGAGCCCTCCATGGCCTGAGCATCCGCGAGAACAACGTCACCCGCTTCGTGCGGATGGGAGACTGGCGTCAGGTCCAGGGCGTGCGCATGCCCTTTCTGGAGGAGGTGCTCACCGACAACCCGGACTCCGACTCACGGCTGGTCGTGGAGGCGCTGGAGTTGAACGTACCCATTCCTCCCGCCGTCTTCGAGCGCCCCCTGGACGTCCGCAAGGTGCGCTTCTCGAACGGCCACCACAGCACGGGCTTCATCCCCTTCGAGTTCTTCAACGAGAACCGCGTCTACATCCCGGCGCAGGTGAACGGCCAGGCAACGCAGGTGCTCCTCGACAGTGGCGCCGAGATGACGGTGGTCGACACGGCCTACGCGCGTGAGCTGGGGCTGGAGACCCAGGGGCAGCTCGCTGCGGTCGGCAGCGGCGGGCAGGCACAGGCCCAGCTCGCCGGCGGCGTGGACATCACCCTGGGCAACCTGACACTGACGGGGCTGACGGTCGCTGTCATCGACCTGTCCGAGGTCGCACGGTTGATAGGCCACCCGCTGCCCGTCGTCCTGGGCAAGGAGGCCTTCAACCAGCTCGTCGTGGACGTGGACTTCCCCAACAGGCGCGTCGCCTTCCATGAGGCGTCCCGCTTCAAGGCGCCGCCGCGAGCGGTGCGGCTCCCCCTGGTCGAGTCCGCGGGAGGGCAGCGCGCCGTCCAGCTCTCCATCGAGGGCCGTCCCCCCATTCCGGTGCTGTTCGACGTGGGCAACGGTGGAGCCCTCTCGCTCTTCCCCGCGTACTGGCAGCAGGCGGGGCTGCTCACGGGGAGGCGCAGCTCCAAGACGCTGTCCGGAGCCGTGGGCGGACTCCGGGAGCGCGATGTGGCGACGCTGAAGGACATCCAGCTGGCGGGCATCACCCTGAAGAACGTGCCCACGGTGTTCGACGACGCGGGCAAGAGTGTCTCCGGCTCGGACCGGCTCCTCGGCAACCTGGGGCTCGCCGTCCTCGGGCGCTTCCGGATGATAACGGACTATGCGGCGGACACGCTGATGCTGGTCCCCGATGCCCGCGCGCTGCGGCAGCCCTTCCTCAAGGACCGGTCCGGACTGATTGCCCTCCCTTCGGAGGGACGGCTCGTGGTGAAGCTGGTCGCCCCTGGGGGCCCCGCCGCCGCCGCGGGCTGGAAGGTGGGGGACGAAATCATTGCCATTGATGGACAGTCCATCGGCCCCGACTCCGCGGGCACGGAGCTCTCACGCTGGCGGTATCGCGCCACGGGCAAGACGGTGGTGCTAACGTTGAAGGACGGGAGCAAGCGCCGGCTCACCCTGCGCGACTATTACTAATCCAGCCGCGAAGCCCCGTGGCTCTTGGGTCAGATATCCAGCTGCCAGAGCTGGTTGTTCGCCGTCCCGTCGCGCTTCATGGGGAAGGTGATGAGCCGCCCCGAGCCGTCTGTCCTGGCGCCCTCGATGTCAAGCACGAGGCCGTTGAGCTGGCTCTGGATGTAGTAGGTGCCGCGGACGCGGCCGGGCACGAACTGCCACACCTGATTGGGCTGGCCATGGGCCTCCCAGGTGACGACGCGGGTCCCCTGGGCCTTGTTGGCTCCCTCCACGTCGAGCACGAGCCCGTTGAGCCGGCTGCGGATGGCCCTTCATGACGGGGGGGCACCTGGATTTCATTCACGCCCCACTGCGTCCTATCTACTTGCAGCGCGAGGGAGCGCCCTCAGTCGACGGGCGCGTGCTGCTGGAGGAACCGCCCCACCCGCGCCCTGGCGAGCTGACGGCCGAAGCCGCCATCCCAGATGTCGAAGCCGTGCTCCGCGTAGGGCAGCGTGAAGAGGGCATGGGAGACGCCCGCCTGGGCCAGTCGAGCGGCCATCGCTTGCGAGGCGTCGAGCGGCACGACGCTGTCGGCCCCGCCATGGAGCAGGAGCGTGGGAGGGGCGCGTGGCCCGACATGATTGATGGGGGAGAGCAACTCGTACAGCTCGCGGTGGCCTTCCAGCGACACACCCGTGAAGCCCTCGAGCGGAGCAGGGGCGCTCGCGGCGTAGGCCACCAGGTCGCTGGGCGCGTAGAAGCTGATGATGGCCGCCACCGACGTGTCCCCGGGGGCGCAGGAGGACGGCAGGCGAGCAGCTCCCTCGGTGTACCCCGCCAGGGTCGCGAGGTGGCCGCCCGCGGACTCACCGAAGAGGACGAGCCGGTCCGGGTCGATACCGTAGGTGGCCGTGTGCTCCTTGGCCCAGCGGATGCCACATTTGACGTCTCCCGGAGCCTTCAAGCCGGTGGCGGGAGGAAAGAGCCGGTAGTCGAAGGAGATGAGCGCATAGCCCCGCGCGGTGAGGAAGTCGGCCCAGGCGCGGGCATAGCCGCGCTCTCCACCACGCCAGCCACCTCCGTGGAAGTAGAGCACGGCGGGGCGGGCCGTGGAGGCGGAGGGCTCGGGGAGGAAGACGTCGGCGTACAGCTCGCGTCCCTCGACCACGGCGAAGCGAACGGTGTGGCTCGGGAG
>NZ_JABXEP010000203.1:0-11686 GCF_013372605.1 Myxococcus sp. AM009 | reverse complement strand
GATTTGGGCTTGGGCGCTGACAAGGGGCGGTGACCCTAGCGCACCGAATCGCGCCACGCGAAGAACGGGGGGCTCTTCAGGGCCCGCCTTCCCGGCATAGAGTGGACGGAAGGGGAGAACCGATGACAATCCGCTTCCGGCGCCGCCGGCTGCTGGGAGGAGGACTGGCTGCGTTGCTCGTGGGGGGCGCGGTGGCCTTTGCCTCCTGGGACGTCTGCCTTTCCGCCTGGGTCCTGCGAGGAGTGAAGGTGCCGAGCTGTCCCGACGGACAGTTCCGCCAGGTGGTGGAGGTCCATGGCTCCGGCCTGGCGCGCGGCGACACGGGGCAGGTGTTCGTCGTGACGCACGCGCTGGCGCCGCACCCGGAATCCGGCCAGATGATGAAGGCCCCGGTGACGAAGGCCACGGCCGCCATGTTCCTGGTGGACGGGGCGGGGAAGGAGACGCCGCTTCCCCTGGCCCAGGAGACGGACTGGACGCGCACCCAGGACGACCGGGGGCTGTCGGCCCGCGTGGTGGTGCCGGAGGTGCCGGACGGTGACTACCAGCTCCGGGCCCGCGTCACCTCGCCGCTGGGCACGGACACCGTGGATGCGCCGCTGCCGCTGTACGCCAATGCCCTGGCGCATGTGCTGACGGACCGGCCCCTGTACGAGCCGGGCCACGAGGTCCTCTTCCGCGCGGTGGTGCTGAGGGCCAAGGACCTGGCGCCGCTGGATGGGCGGCCGGGGACGTGGGTGGTGCGGGATTCCACCGGAGAGGTGGTGCTGGAGGAGCGCGCGCCGGCCGGGCCCTGGGGCGTGGTGGCCGGGCGCTTCCCGCTGGACCGCGGCGCGCCGCAAGGGACGTGGACGGTGAACTGGGTGAGCGGCGGGGCGCAGGCCTCGGCGTCCTTCGAGGTGAAGCCCTTCACCCTGCCGCGCTTCCGCGTGGAGGCGCGCAGCGCCCGGCCCTTCTGGCGCGCGGACGAGGTGCCGGTGGTGGATGGGCAGGTGACGTATGCCTCGGGCGCGCCGGTGGCCGCCGTCGAGGTGAGCCTGACGTGGGATGTCCAGGGTGACTGGCCCGCGCCGACGGAGTGGCAAACGGGAGGCCTGCCGGACCGCGCGCGCACCGACGCCGCGGGGCGCTTCCGCCTGTCGCTGCCGCGCGTGCCCATGGACCTGCGCGGGCAGGCGCGGCTCGTGGCGCGGCTGGTGGCGCGGGACGCGGCGGGAGACCGCATCGTAGGCGGCGTGTCGCTGCTGCTGGCCGAGGACGCGCTGCAGGTGTCGGCGGTGACGGAGGTGGAGGGCGGCCTGGCGCCGGGCTTCAACAACCGCGTCTATGTGCGCGCGACGACGGCCGCGGGGCAGGTGCTTCCGGGCACGGAGCTGACGGTGAAGCGCGCCTGGGACCCGCGGGACGAAGGCGTGCGCGCGGTGACGGACGAGGACGGCGTGGCCGTCTTCCAGCTGGACCCCGGGCCGCCCGTCAACGTCGTGGTGCCGCCCATGCCCGTGCGTCCGCCGCCGCCCGAGCCCACGGTGCGGCTGGGCCAGACGCGCAGCCTGCTGGCGCCGGGGATGGAGGCCTCGCTGGAGGACCTGCTCGCGCTGGAGAAGGCGTTGCCCGCGCTCGTGCCCTGTGCGCGCTTCGTGACGCGCGAGCAGGGCGAGCTGGATGTCGAGCTCGGCCTGCGCGTGAGTGCCTCGGGCGCGGTGCTGGACGTGGTGACGGGGGCGTCGCCGCTGCCCGCCTGCGTGGCCTCCGTGCTGCGTTCGCGCACGCTGCCCGCCGGGCGCGAGCGGGTCCTCCAGGTGGACCTGAGCGTGCGCGACCCGGGCCTGCCGGAGTTGGAGTTGGAGGTGGATTCGGCCCATGGCGCCCCTGAGTCGCTGGTGGCCGCGCTGGCGGACGCGGCCCGCGATGCGCGCGCGTGTCTGCCGCGGGACCTGAGCATGGAAGCCCCGCTGCCCGCGGCCTTGAGCTGGCGGCTGGGGAAGCGGGGCCTGGAGTCGCTGACCTGGGTGACGCTGCCGAAGCAGTCGGGCGCGCTGGCCGCGTCAGCCCTGCCCTGCATCCAGGAGCGCTTCGCGCGCGTCCGGCTGTCCGATGCGGCGCGGACGGAGGATGCCCTGGGCGTGGCGCACCTCACCGCCCAGCCATCCGCCGGAATGGGGCGCCAGGGCGTCGCCCAGGCCACCACCTTCCTGGGCTACGAGCTGAAGGTGAGCGGCACCCAGGGGGGAGAGGCCGTGGGCGAGACGAAGCTGGTGCTGCGTCCGGCGGAGGTGCCACCCACGCGCCTGCGCGCCACGCCCGTGCTGGCGCGCGGCGGCGAGGAGGTCCGCATCGAGCTGCTGCGCGGTCCCCGGTTCGCGGGCCCGCTGCCCGACACCCTGGTGCTCCAGGCGGGCAACCAACGGCTGGAAGCGAAGGTGGACAAGGCGACGCGCTCGGTCCGCTTCAAGCTGCCCGAGGACTTCGAGGGCTGGGCGATGACGGCCTGGGAAGGCGCGCAGGGCCGGGTGTACGTGGCGCCGCGCGCGCAGCTCTCCGTGGAGGTGACGCCGGACAAGCCGCGCTACGCCCCCGGCGAGCTGGCCCGGCTCCAGCTGCGGACGCGGGTGGATGGCCAGGACGGACCGGCGGCGGTGGGGCTCTTCGGCGTGGATGAGACGCTGGCGCAGCTGGCGCCGCTGCCAGGGCCGGACGCGCTGGGACAGCTGCGGCCCGTGCCCACGGTGTCCTCGCCGGCCTTTGGTGTCCTGGACGGCCAGGCGCTGGCCATGGGCCGCATCCGCGGGGCCAACGCGGCGTCGGCGGCGGTGCTGCGGGTGAGCGACGTGCCTCGGCGCGAGCACACGGAGCCCCGCGTGACGGTGAACGCCGTGACGGCCTTCGAGCCGGAGTCGGAGCTGACCGAGCCCTTCTACACCGTGCTGGGGGAGCTGCACGCGCAGGTGCGCGCCTGGGAGGAGAAGGCCCCCGAGGGGCAGACGCTGGACCCGGCGGGCATGGCCCGGTTGTGGGAGGGCGCGCTGGCGGCGTGTGAGCAGCGAGGTGACAAGGTGACGGATGCCTTTGGCCGCCGACTGAAGCTGTCGCGGCTGCCCGTGGACCTGCTGGCCCTCACCGACCCTCGGGCGGTGGTGTCCAGCGGCACGCGGCTGCCGGAGGACGTGGAGAACTGGAACGCTTGGGTTGCCCGGGAGGCGCCATGAATCGCTCGTTCTTCGCCGGGGTGGGCTGCTCCCTGGCGACCCTGGTGGGGTTGGTGATGTTCGTGGCGCTCTTCGGTGACAACGTGCGGCGCCTGTTCGGCGCTTCGGCGGAAGCGCTGGCGGGTGAGCCCGCGCCTCAGGCGACAAAGAGTCTCCGCGCCTTTGGACAGAGCTCCGCGTACGACGGCGAGCAGGAGGTGATGGCCGACGCTCCGGTCATGGCGGGGGCGCCGATGGCGCTGGAGGAGATGCCCGCGTTCGCGAACAAGCCCCGCGGCGCCCTCTTCGGGCTGGCCGCCGAGGGCTCGTCGAAGGGCGGGGGCGGCGCGGAGGCGGACGCCACGCCCAGCCGCGCCTGGTTCCCGGAGACGTTCCTCTTCGAGCCCCTGGTGGTGACGGACGCGTCCGGCGTGGCGACGGTGCCGGTGCGCGTGCCGGACCGCCTCACGCAGTGGCGGGTGCTGGCGCTGGCGCACTCGCGCTCGGGCGCGCAGTCCGGCACGGTGACGTCCTTCACGGGCACGCTGCCCACGTACGTGGACCCGGTGCTGCCGGCCTTCCTGCGCGCGGGCGACGCCGTGCGGATGCCGGTGCAGGTGATGAACACCACGGACGCGGCGGTGGAGGCGTCCTTGAAGGTGGAGGTGCCGGGCGCGCTGGTGGAGGGCGGCAGCCGCACCGTGCGCGTTCCGGCGCGCGGCAGCGTGGTGGAGTACGTCACGGTGCGGGTGGCCATGCCGGGGCAGGTGGCGGTGCGCGCGGCGCTGGGCGCCACCGACGCGGTGGTGCGGGACTTCCCCGTGTGGTCCACGGGGCGACCGGTGATGGAGACGCGCGGTGGCACGCTGGCGGCGCCGCGCTCGCTGTCGCTCTCCGGGGCGGTGGACGCGCAGCCAGGGAGCGAGCGCGTCCGGGTGCGGGTGTTCCCCGGCGGGCTGGGCGTGCTGCGCTCGGAGTTGCTGAACGCGAGCGCGCGCGAGGACGTGTCCGGCGTGGCCTATTCGCTGCTGCTGGCGGGCCGCGCGCCGCGGCTCCTGACCGCGCTGGGGGAGACGCGGTCCGCGGAGGCGCTGAAGGCGCTGAGCACGCCCGGGCAGCGGCTGAAGGCGCCCGTGCCTCCGGAGCCCGGCGAGGTGGACGTGGAGTCGGTGCGGACGGGGCTGATGCGGGCGACGCAGCGCGCGCTGCGGTGGAGCCGCGCGCCGGACGTGGCCACGGCGGCGCTGCTGGCGGAGGGCGCGTTGGCGCATCCGGACAACCCGGTGCTGGCCCGCCTGGGCGAGCGGCTGGCCGCGCAGGTGGCGGCGGCGCAGCTCCCGGACGGCACCTGTCAGGGCGGCTCCGGCTGGACGCTCCAGCGGCTGCTGGTGGCCACCGCGGACTGCACGCGCGCGGTGACCGCGGCGGCGGTGACGCCGGAGGGCAAGCGCCGCGCGGCCTTCTTCACCGCGCGGGCCTCGGGCGCGCTGGAGCGCAACCGGGCGCACGTCAAGGACGGCTACACGGCGGCGGCGCTGCTCGCGAGCGGCGCGGTGACGGGCTCGCTGCGCGACTCACTGCGCGAGCAGGTGCGGGACGCCGTGCAGCGGCGCGACGAGGGCGCCGCGTTCCTGCCCGTGGAGGAGGGCGTGGTGGACGCCGCGGGCGGCACGCCGACGGAGGCCGAGGCCACCGCGCTGGCCGTGCTGGCCCTGGAGGGCGACGCGAAGGCCCCCGTGGCGGACCTGGGCGCCGCGTTGCTCGCCAGCTACGAGCCAGTGAATGGCTGGGGAAACGGGCGCGCCAACCGCCTGGCGTTGCAGGCCGTGGTGTCCCTCTTCCGGGAACCGCTGCCCGCCCAGGTGCGGGTGGTGCTGGAGCGGGATGGCCAGGTCATCACCGAGGGCACCTTCGACGCCAAGGCCCTGCGCGAGGTGATGTCGCTGGAGGCGGCGGCGCCGGGCTCTGGCGGCGCGCATACCTGGACGGTGCGCGCGGAGCCCGCGGTGCCCGGGCTGGGCTTCGCGCTGGCGTTGAGCGCCGCGGTGCCGTGGACGCAGCAGGCACAGGCAGGTCTGGAGCTGTCCGTGGAGGTGCCCTCGGACGCGAAGGTGGGGCAGCCGTCGGAGGTGACGCTCCAGGCGTCCACGCCGTCAGGCCTGCCGCTGGTGATTCGCCACGGGCTGCCCGCGGGCGTGCAGGTGGACACCGCCAGCCTGGAGGCGCTCGTGCAAGAAGGGAAGGTGGCGTCCTGGGAGAGCGAGGATGGCGCGGTGACGCTGCGGCTTCATCCCCGAGGGCCGGGCGAGCCCTTCCAGGCGCGCTTCCGCGTCATCCCGACGCTGGCGGGCACGCTCCAGGGAGGCGCGTCGTCGCTGATGGCCCTGTCGCGGCCTGACCTGGTGTCCTACGTACCCCCCGCTACGTGGGCCATCCGCTGAGGGGAAATCGCTGTCACTTCCTGCCCCCCGGGCCACTGCCCTGGCGCCGGGAGGCGCGTTATGTGTCGACTCGTGGTGACTTCACGGGCCTCCAGGAAATGTAGTCCGCGCTCCCAACTGGGCACCCACGCAGGGGATGCACAGGTTTCCCAGCAGCAACACGGAGTCGCAACCGCTCCCAGGGTTGTTTCGTCGTGGGTGGCAAGCATGGAGCTCGACGGCGCGGAGAGGGACGAGCTACAGCGGGCGCTGACCAGCGCGTTTGCCTCGGTGGAGCACCTCCGCCGGGTCGTGGCCGCCACCTGCCGCAGGGATTTGGAGGCGCTGGGCATCTCCGGCGGGCTGCGTGAGCGCGTCTTCACGCTCATCCACATGGCGGAGGCGGAGGGCTGGCTGCGCGAGTTGATTCGCGGCGCCTACCAGGCCCTGCCCCGGCACCCCCGCCTCCAACGCTTCGTGCAGGTGTACCTCGCGTCCGTCCAGCGCAGCATCCCCCGCGTCGGACTGGAGCGCATCTTCGGCAGCGGCCGGGCGGACGCCGAGCGCGAGCGCTGGCGCAAGCGCCTGACCTCCATCGAGCGGCAGGTGTGCCGCGTGGAGCCGGAGGTGGGCGCGGCGCTGGGCACGGGCTTCCTGGTGTCCCCCAACGTCGTGCTCACCAACTTCCACGTCATCGAGAACAGGCTGCTGGAGTCGCTGCGGGTGCGCTTCGGCCGCAAGGTCCTCCAGGACGGGACGCTGCTCCATCCGGGGACGGTGTACCGCGTGACGCGCTGTCTGGCGCGCAGTCCCTACAGCCCCGCGGACCTGATGCACCCGCGTCCGCGCGATGCCACGCCGGGCGAGCTGGACTACGCCTTCCTCGAGGTGGCGGGCGTGCCCGGCGAGGACCTGGTCGACGGGGAGCCCCGAGGCTGGCTGGCGCTGCCCGACTCGCGGGAGTCCTTCACGCCCGGCAGCCTGGTGCTCATCGTCCAGCACCCGGCGGGCCAGCCGATGAGCGTCGCGCTCGATGAGTTCCTGGGCGTCAACCCGGGCCGCACGCGCGTGGCGTACCGCGCGTGTACGGGGCCGGGCTCCTCGGGGGCCCCCTGCTTCACCCAGGACCTGCGGCTGGCAGCGCTGCACCACAGCGGCGGGCCTCGTGTCCCGTCCGCGTCGGTGGGACACAACGAGGGCATCCCCATCGACACCATCCGCGGCAGCCTGTCCGGGAGCATGTTGAACCAACTGGGCTGGGCGTAGGGCGCGAAGTGGAGGCATGGGGGGCGCCTGATACAGTCAGTGAATGCGCTTTGCTGGCACCCGTCCCGCCGTCACCCACTCCGCGTGGGGGCTCGTGCGTCTCCCGGCCCTGCTCCTGTTGCTCGCCCTTCCTTGGAGGGCCAGCGCCGAGCCCTCGCTGCGCGTGGCGGGTGCCTCCGCCAGCAACGAGGTGAAGCTGCGGACGGCGTCGGAGGACTTCCGGCACGTGCTGCGCGTGGACCTGCTGGGCGCGTCGGAGGGGGGCGGCGACGTGGCGGTGGCTGGCGGCGTGGTTCGCGGTGGCGACGGCGAGCTGCCCGGGGGCGTGACGGTGCTGGTGGATCCACTCCAGTCCCAGGACGGCGTGCAGGTGGCGTTGCAGGCCGTGGTGAAGGAAGCGGAGGCTGGGAGCGCCACGGTGCCCATCTCCACGCGGCGCCCCATTCACGTCGAGCTGACCGGGCGCCTGCCCGTCACGGGTGACTACACGGGCCACGTGGTGCTGGTGCACGCGCGAGGGCGGGAGACCACCGCGCTCATCGTCACGCGCGTGCAGGCGGTGCCCGCGGTGCAGTTCATCGCCACGTCGCCGGCGGTGACGTCCGCGGGCTGGGGCTGGGGCTCCATCGACGCCACCGTGCGGCTGCCGTTCAAGGAGACGGCGGGCGTGGGCGGCGTCGTGTCGGTGCCCCAGTTGCTGCAGCTTCAGCGCAAGGCGCCGGACATGGACTCGGCCCTCATCCAGCCGCGCTTCCAGGGCGTGCGCTTCGCGCTGGAGGGCGGGAAGCCGGATGGCGGCAACCTGGACATCACGTCCCTGGAAGGCGGCCTTCCCGTGAGCGCGCATGGGAGCGGCGCGCTGCTCTTGAGCCTGCGGGGCCTGGAAGGGCCGGGGGAGTACACCGGCACCGTGCGCCTGTCGGTGCGCTCGGGCCTGCCGGTGGAGCAGCCCTTCACCTTGTGGGTGAGCTCGCCCTGGCTTTGGGGCGCGTTGCTCATCGCGGCGGGGGCCGTGTCGTCGTTCGGCGTGCGCCTGTACTCGCAGCGCATCCGGCCCCGGACGCTGCGCTTGCAGCGGGTCATGGAGCTGCACCGCCGGCTCCAGGCCGTGGTGAGCGGGCAGGGGGCTCGGGCGCGCGAGGTGGGGCAGGTGATGCTGGGACAGGTGAACGGGCTCGCGTCGGAGATTCGCCGGCCGGTGCGAGGCATCCGCGTCGGCGACGAGGCGCTGACCGCGCTGGAGCCTCGCCTGCGCCTGTATGGCGCGTGGTGTGACACCTCACGCAAGCTGGATGTGCTCCCGGCGGAGCTGCGCCCGGAGCAGGCGAGCCAGTTGCTGGCGGAGGTGGAGGGCGCGCTGCGCGCGGAGGACAGCGCCACCGAGCGTCTGGACAGCCTCGCCGCCAAGGTGCGGGAGCTGGACGTGGACGGGCTGGCGCGGGCCGGGCTGGAGGCGCGGTTGCAGGACATCGACCGGCAGGCGCAGACGCTGGTGGACCAGCACGGTGGAGACTCGCTGGGCTTCCGGCTCAAGTTCGAGCTGATGTCCCCGCTGGAGTCCGTCCGGAAGCAGCTGGCCCAGGGCGCGCTGGACGCGGCCCGGCGACAGCTCGAATCCGCTCGCCGCTCCTACTTCGACATCCTGTGCGAGGAGCTGTCCGAATCCCTGGCGGCCCGCACGCCGCCGCGCGGCTTCACGGAGGAGGAGTGGGCCGCCCTGACCCAGCGCGTGAAGTCCCTGCTGGAGAGGGCCCGGGAGCGGGCCAACACCAGCGTGGATGATGCCGTCCGCATGTACCAGGGCGCGCACGCCGCCTACGTGCGCCAGCTCATCGAGGAGATGCGCGGCGCGGTGGACGAGGCGCGGCAGGTCAGCGAGTCCGACGCACAGACGCAGGCGCTCGAGGAGGTGGAGGCGCTCCTGGGCGAGGCCCAGGGCCTCCTGGTGACCGCGTCGTCGCACGAGGCCGCGGTGAAGTATGGCGAGGCGCGCGTCCGGTTCGTCTCCGCCAGTCAGTCCCAGCGGACGGCGAGGAGCATCCTCCTGGAGTCCGCGTTGGGTGATGTGGGAGCGGGGGCGCCCTCCGTGCCTCCGCCCACCGCGCCCAGCGGCGGCAGCATCCCCGCGCTGCCGGAGGCGCCCGCGGGGGCGCCCGCGCTGGGCGACTTCGAGGGCATGCCGCTGCCATCGCCCCGTCACATGTGGCTGGTGGAGCTGGGCGTGCTGGCGCTGCTCACCACGGTGGCGGTGGGGCTGGGGCTTCAGTTGCTCAACGTCTTCTCGCCCACGTGGGGCGGCTTCGGCGCGGGCATGACGGCCTTCCTCTGGGGCTTCGGCCTGCACCAGGTGGGCAACGCCACCTTCGAGGGAATCACCGGGCTGCTGACGCGCGTGGAGCGGCCGGCCACGCCTCCGCCGGCCGTCTGAGCCGCGCGGGTTACCGCTGCCGGTCCTGGATGGCCTTCGCGGCGATGCGGTCCACCACGCCCGGGGCCACCAGCTTGAGGAACTGGGCGACGCGGGCCTTGGTCGTCATGACCACCTCGCGCTCGCGTCGCTCCATGGCGCGCAGGATGATGGCCACGCAGGTGTCCACGTTCATGTTGCCCGCGCTCTCGTCGTGCTTGCTCCGCCCAACGGGCTGGCCGTCCGCGCCCAGCGCGCTGTCGCGGATGTGGGTGGCGACGAAGCCGGGGCACACCACCGTCACGTCCACGCCGGTGCCGCGCAGCTCGATTCGCAGCGAGTCGAAGAAGCCGTGCATGGCGTGCTTGCTGGCCGCGTAGCCGCTGCGGTTGGGCACGCCCGTCTTGCCCGTGAGGGACGACACCGCCACCACCAGCCCGCGCCGGGCCTTGAGGTGGGGCAGGGCGTGGTGGGTGCAGTACACCGCGCCCAGGTAGTTGATGCGCATCAGCCGGTCGAAGAGGGACAGGTCCTGCACCTCGTCCACGCGCGCGTCCATCGTCACGCCCGCGTTGTTGACGAGCACGTCGACGCCGCCGAAGACCTCCGCCGCGCGCTCCACCAGGTGGCGGCAGGCCTCCGCGTCACCGACATCGGTGGGCACCACCACCGCGCGCCCGCCAGCCGCCTCGCACCGGGCCTTCACCCGCTGGAGCGCCTCCTCGTTGCGCGCCGCCAGCACCAGGTTGGCGCCGCGTCCGGCCAGCACCACCGCCAGCGCCTCGCCAATGCCCGCCGAGGCGCCCGTGACGACCACCGTTTTTCCTCGCATGGCGCGCATTCTGGCCCCTCGCTGTCAGAGGGGCCCGGAAAAAATCCGACCACCGAGTGACACTTAAATCCGGGTCCGGTGTTCCGGTCGCGCCAACGTGTTTTCGCGACAGGAAAAGACACCATGCCGTCCATCGCCGTCCTCGCCCAGGCGCACCCGGAGCAGCTGGGCTGGCTCAGCAGCAAGCTGCTGGGGGTGACGCTCACCTCCGCGGAGTGGGTGCTGTGGGTGCTGGTGTGTCTGTCGGTGCTCTCCATCGCCATCATGCTGGAGCGCACGGTGTACTTCGCCCGTCACCGGCTGCCGGACTCGGAGGCCCTGGCGGTGCGGCTGTCGCGCGGTGAGCTGGACGCGGTGAAGGCCGCCATCCAGGGGCGTCAGGGCATGGAGGCCGCCATCCTGCGCGAAGGGCTGGCGTGCGCCGACCAGGGCGCGGACACGGTGGAGCAGGTGATTGCCTCCACGCTGTCGCGCGAGCGCCCGCGCTACGAGCGCTTCCTGTCGTACCTGGGCACGCTGGGCAACAACGCGCCCTTCATCGGGCTGTTCGGCACGGTGCTGGGCATCATCAAGGCCTTCAATGACTTGGGGAAGATGAACGCCCAGGGCGGCGGCGGGGCCATGCAGCAGACCGTCATGGCGGGCATCTCCGAAGCGCTTGTCGCCACGGCCGTGGGGCTGGCGGTGGCGATTCCGGCGGTGGTGGCCTTCAACGTCTTCAGCCGTCAGCTCAAGACGCTCACCAGCCGCGCCAACGCCCTGGGCCACGCGCTGGTGGGCAGTCTCCGCGCGGAGGCCCGTTAGGCCATGGCGGGCGGCGCGCAGGACAACGACGACGAAATCACCGGCATCAACGTCACCCCGCTGGTGGACGTGGTGCTGGTGCTGCTCATCATCTTCATGGTGACGGCCAACTTCATCGTCCGCGAGACGGTGGAGGTGGACCTGCCCCGCGCCGCCAACGGCGGTGAGACGGTGCAGGGCCTGGTCAACGTGGTGCTGGACAAGGAGGGCAAGTTCTTCTTCGACGGCGCGGAGATGACGGAGCAGCAGCTGGAGGCCAAGGTCGCCGAGGCGGTGGCCAAGGACAAGGACACGCGCGCCATCATCAGCGCCGACCAGTCGATACCCTACGGCCGTGTCATGCGGCTCATCGACGTGGTGAAGGGCCAGGGCATCGCGAAGTTCGCCCTCAACATCGAGAAGGACGTGGCCCCCGCGGCCACGGCCCCCGCGCCCTGAGGCGAGGCGTCAGCGCATGAGCCAGGCGGTCCTCGACAACATTCCCACGGCGCCCACGCGCGACCGCTCGCTGGCCGTGGTGGGCGTCTTCCTGCTCGTGTCGCTGGGGCTTCACGTCGGCGGCTTCTGGGCGCTCGGTGAAGGCGACGCGCGCTCGCGCCCCGCGCCCAGGCGCCCCGTGGAGATGGTGATGGTGGAGGTGGTGAAGCCGCCCCCGCCGCTCATTGTCGGCATGACGATGTCCTCCACCACCAGCGCGGGCTCGTTCGCCGCGCCCGTGGGCAACACCGCCTATGGCAGGACGGGCCCCACCGCGAAGGACCCCAAGGACGTG